>NZ_JBDKSX010000001.1:0-32484 GCF_039680435.1 Mizugakiibacter sp.
TCCGCGCAGCGTGCCGCGCATTGGCCGACATGGCTGCACCAGTACAACTGGCACCGTCCCCACGCCAGTCTCGGTTACCAGCCGCCGATCACCCGCATCGGCATGAACAACCTGTTGGGTTTACACATCTAGCTCATGGGAAAGCTGACGAACCGATGCACCCCATAAGGCCTCTGCTTCTAGTGCCTGAACTTCAAATTCAGCGACAGCGGCGCGCACGGGTTTCCAGCGGTTGCTGTACAGGTGTGCGTAGGCATCGCGCTTTTCGCCGTTCGAGGGGCGCTGCTTTTGCGAGTAACCGCTTGGAAACTCGTCCGGCGTGATCAGTGGTGAGCGCGCTCCGTGAATCTGATCTCTCAGGTTGTAGGCCGCCTTGGCTAATGCCCGGGCAGCTTCGAAACGGGCTTTGCCATTGAGCTCTTGGCGCCACTTGTTCACACCGAAGACTGCTACGCCGGCCGTTACCGCAGCCGAAAGTGCTAAGACACTGTCTTTGATGGCCGTGATGAGCTGGGGGGCATCCATAGCAGCTAACGCTTAAGCTAACCGGCGCGAGCCCGCGTAGCGGGTGAGCGTCCGGTTGACCGAATAATTAGACAAATTCCATTGACTTCACACGATTAGCCTACTGCGTGTTGTTGCCAGGAGCGTATGTGAGCAATTCATACATAACGATACCCAAGCCGATGAAGTTGAAAATGGCTGCGAGCGCAATGTTTTGAACGTTGGCCTTGTCTCTCTTGGACTCGCGCCACATTGAAAGGCAAGCTGCCGCCACCGAAATAAGCAACATGCTTATGAAGAACACGGTGTCATCGTCGGCATTGAAGCGGCGACCCACTACCAGCGGCACCACAATGACCGAGCCGATTGCTACCACGCACGAGCACAGAGCAGCAACATTCTTCTTCATGCGAAGTTCTCCCCTGATGTCTAACGTTTGAGGTAACGCGCAGACGACGGCGTGACGCCTGGCCCGCGGGGATGATGATGTGCCGGGCGGCCCCGCGGGCCAGGCGGCGCGCCGTTGGCTGTCGCGTTGACCGAAGGGTTAAAAGGCACCCGGCACGAACCTGCGCAGGATTGCCGCGAACTGCTCCCAGCCCGTGACCAGCCCAACGACTGCACTGACGAAACCCACCGTGGCAACGAGACCCGCCAACAGGCGGTAGAAGCTGGATGCCACGACACGTGAGGCAAACGAGCGAGAGATGACGCCCACCGTCGCCAGGAACCACACAGGTGCCGCAAGCAGCGTGCGGACTCCGGCCGTCAACCACGCAATCGGGTTCTTTGCGGACGCCACTGCTTGTTGATGGCGTCCCGTAAGCGAGCCCTGGTGGCGCAACAGAGCGTCGTCAAGAAGTGCGTGGTACTGACCCAGCAAATTTCGCGAAAGTAGCTGGTCTGACAAACACCTTCGCAGTTCGGGAAGTACGTTCAGTACAACGGGGTAGTTCTGAATCACGTGGTTTGCGAACGGTGGCCGAAAGGTGATGAGTCCTTGGGGCCCCATTTGCACCTGCATGCGGTTGACGTTCAAGGTGAGCCACTCATAGACGGCACCGTCAGCGTGCTCGACCAAGACATGAACCCGCTCTCGATACTGAGTAGTGAAGACAAGGTCGGATGCGAGCCTCGCGACTGAGCGGACAAGAACAATCGCGCCGACCGCTGCGACTGCAGCCAGCGACAGGAGGAGCCACGTGCCGGGGGCAAGTGTTGGCATGTGCCCTCTAACGATGAAGCTCAGCCGCTGCGAAGACCGCGCAGCGGTAGAGCGGTCGGCTGGAGCGCCTGGTTCGGCATTTCACCGGAACATACCCTCGAAAGCTAGAAGTTGCTCCGCCTTGATAATGATCCCGAGGTTGTTCGGGATACCCGCGACAGCGACCGCCTTCTGCTGTGTCGGAACGACCACCACTCTCACGTCGCCTTCCACGGTGTGCTGGGGGCCAGCATAAAGAGCGCCTAAGAGCTTTATTCTCGATGAGCCCATGAAGGTGCCTTTGCGTGTTTGGTAGCTTGCCACGTCAAAAAGCATGACGGGCGAACCACTCGACCCAGGAAAACACGCCGCGTCTATCAAAAACTCCTTCCGACCATTCCAATCGTACTTGTAGTCGGTTGCGAGCACGCCTTTCCGAAATATGGGCAGGTTATTCTTACAATCCCACAGACCATTTGGGTAGCCGACCATTGTGATGTTTTCGAGGCCGATCATGTCCTCTATTTCGGCACGGCTGGGCAGTAGTGTCCTATCGAAAGTCACATAGAAGAACTTCTGGTTCCTTTGCTCAGCCTCTCTCAAGAGAGGGGCTATAGGCATCGCGCAAAGATCGACGTGCGGATCTGGGTGGGGCGCCCACCGTCTTTCGAAGTTATCAAGCTCAAACGCTTGGTAGGTTCCAACCGCTGGTCCCCCAGCGCTATCCTGTAGTGTCAGGAGGAATCGACCCTTTATCGCTCCAGCCACTACATGCTTGTTGGTGACAATGACTGGTACGTGTTGATCGCCGTTCTTATCGAGACTGTAAAAGAACCCGGTGCCCGTACCGATCATACCACCAGGCATATCGCACTCGATTCGAACGGTACTGTGAGCAAGTTGCTCTGCGGGGCCAAGCGCCATCACTACCTCCTTTATGCTGAACTACAAGTAGACCCGATATGCGGGGTGATAAACGCCAGCCTGCGCCGCCCGTCTGCGGGGCGTCAAGCCGATTTCCGACGCACGGACAAGGCCTTGCAGGCGGGTGGCGCCGTGGCTCGGAGTTGAAGGCTGGTCGTGTTATCCGACGCGGTCGCAGGGATAAGTCTTATCACCCCGAATCCGGAGCGATAAAGCGGCGACGCGGCTTCGCGCCGGCGATTGCGGCACCGCGCGGCCGGATCGCGCCGGCGCGGCGGCCGCGGCGTGCGGGGGGCGATGGCTCCGGCACTGCGTGAAGGTCGCGGCCACGGCCGCTCCTACAAATACGTAGGGCGGAATCCGCGCAGCGGCTTCCGCCGAATCACGCGCGAGGCCGCCGCCGCTCCGACGGGAAAAGCAAAGCGAGGCGCGCCTGATCGCTCAGTGCGCGTCCGGCGCCGCCGCTGCCGGCTTGCCCAGCGCCATGCCCTTCAGCACGTGCAGCGCTTCCGACAGCGCGTAGTCCTGCAGCGCCAGCGCGGCGCCGTCGCCGTCGTGGTGGCCGTCGCCCTCGTGGTCGCCCTTGAGGTGGTTGGGCAGGTCGCGTTCGGAGCCGATCAGTTGCGGCGCCTCGTTGCGGTGGCTGACGGCGAGGTCGGCGAGGGCGATGTCGGGCGCGATGCCGGCGGCCTGGATCGACGTGCCGGACGGCGTGTAGTAGCGCGCCGTGGTCAGCTTGACCGCGCGGTTGTCGTCCAGCGGCAGCACGGTCTGCACCGAGCCCTTGCCGAAGGTGCGCCGGCCCATGATCAGCGCGCGGTGGTCGTCCTTCAGTGCGCCGGCGACGATCTCCGCCGCCGAGGCGGTGCCGTTGTCGACCAGCACCACCAGCGGCGCGCCGTTCAGCAGGTCGCCGGGGGTGGCGCTGAAGCTGAGGTCGGCCTGCTTCAGCCGGCCCTTGGTGGTGACGATCACGCCCGAGTCGAGGAAGGCGTCGCTGACGCCGACCGCGGCGGTCAGCAGGCCGCCCGGATTGGAGCGCAGGTCGAGCACGGCGCCGCGCAGCGGGCCGCTCTTCTTGACCAGCGCCTCCAGCTTGCGGCGCAGGTCGTCGGTGGTGTCGTCCTGGAACTGGCTGATGCGGATGTAGGCGTAGCCCGGTTCCAGCAGGCGCGCCTTCACGCTGGTCACCACGATGCGCTCGCGGGTCAGCGTCATGTCCACGGGCTTCGCCGCGTTCTCGTGCAGGATGGTCAACGCGATCTTGGTGCCGGGTTCGCCGCGCAGTTGCTTGACCGCCTCGTCCAGCGCGTCGGGATCGACCGGCTTGCCGTTGACGCGGGTGATCACGTCGCCGGCCTTGATGCCGGCGCGCTGCGCGGGGGTGTCGTCGATCGGCGCGATCACGCGCAGTTCGCCGTTGACCTGCAGCACCTCGATGCCGAGGCCGCCGTAGGCGCCGGTGGTGTCCTCGGTCAGCGCCTGCAGGCCCGCGGTGTCGAGGTATTCGCTGTGCGGGTCGAGGCCGGCGAGCATGCCATGGATCGCCGCCTGCATCAGGGTCTTGTCGTCCACCGGGTCGACGTAGGCCTGCTTCACCAGCTCGTAGATGTGGGTGAAGTTGCGGATGTCGTCGAGGTCGGGCTGGGTGGGGGCGGCCGCGGCCGGCTTCGCGTCGGCCGGCGCGGGCGCGGCATCGGGGCCCGCGGCGCGGGCTGCGGGGACGGCCAGCAGCAGGGCGAGCAGCAGCGGTGAGATACGCATGGGGACGAGTCTCGGGGTGGTGCGTGGGGGCATTATGCGCGCGGGTGCGTCATTGCCGCGCCGTCAGCCAGGGCCGCGGGTCGACCGGCTTGCCGCCCTGGCGCAGCTCGAAGTACAGGCCGCGCGCGCCGTCGGCGCCGCTGCCGCTGGTGGCGATGGTGTCGCCGGCATTGACCCAGTCGCCGACCTCGCGCAGCAGCGATTCGTTGCTGCCGTACAGGCTCATCCAGCCGTCGCCGTGGTCGACGATGACCAGCATGCCGTAGCCGCGCAGCCAGTCGGCGTAGGCGATGCGGCCGTGCGCGATCGCGCGCACCGCGCTGCCGGGCCTGGCGGCGATCACCATGCCGTGGCTGCTCGCGCCGCTGCGGTCGCGCGCGCCGAACGCCACCGCCAGCTTGCCGGCCAGCGGCCACGGCAGTTGGCCGCGCAACTGTGCGAACGGCTTGTCCGCAGGCATCGCCTTCGGGATGTCGGCGAACACGTCGCGCAGGCGTTGCAGCAGGCGGTCGAGGTTGTCGGCGTCGCGCTGCAGCGCGGCGAGCTGCTCGCCCTGCGTCTTCAGCCGCGCCTCGGCCGCGGCCAGCAGCGTCTGCTGCGCGCCGCGCGCCTGCTCCAGCGCGTCGGCCTGGCGGGCGCGCTGGTCGCGGACGGCTTCGAGGGCGGCGCGTTCGGTCACGATGGAGGCTTGGACCGCATCGAGGCGCGAAAGATCCGCGCCCAGCGCCCGGATGCGCTCGATGCGGTCGCGCTGGAAGTAGCGCGAATAGGCCAGTGCGCGCGCGATCCGCGCCAGGTCCTCGCCGCCCAGCAGCACGCGCAGATCCTGGCCGCGGCCCAGCGTGTAGGCGGCGCGCAGCAGGTCGGCCAGCGCCGCGCGCTGCGCGTCGAGGCGCTGCCCGATCGCGCCGCGCTCGTCCTGCAGGCGCTCGAGCGCCTGCTGCTTGGCCGCGACCGCGGCTTCGGCGTCGCGCAGCGCCTTGGCGGTGTCGGCCAGCTCGGCGGCCTGGCGCGCCAGTTCGGCTTCGAGGCTGTCGCGCGCGGCGCCGGTTTCGCGCTGCGCCTTGGCCAGCGCGTCGATCTGCGCGCGCACCGCGGCGAGCTTCTGCTTGGTGGCGGCTTCCTGGGCGCCGCGCTGCGCGTTGTCCTGCGCGCCGGCCAGCGCGGCGAACAGCACGAGCGCGCCCGCGGCGGCGAGCGCGAGGCGACGTGGCGGGGGAGTGCGGCGAACGGGCGGCAACGGCATGCGCGCCGGATTATGGCCTGCGGCGCGGTCGCGGGCGAGCGCCTCAGCCTTGGGCGGCGCACCGGGTTTCGAGCGCGGCGAATGCTGCCGTCAGCGCGCGGGCTTGCGCGAGCGCCGTGTCCGCGTCCGGCGCCTTGGCCGCGGCTTCCAGCGTGGCGGCGGCGTCGGCCAGCGATGCGGCGCCGACCAGCCGCGCGGCGCCCTTGATGCGGTGCGCCTCGCGCGCGGCGGCGGCGAGGTTGTCGCGGGCGAGTGCGGCCTCCAGCACGGCGAGGTCGCTGCGGCAGGTGGCGACGAAATCGCGCAGCAGGTGGCGGGCGAGGTCGGCGTCGCCGCCGGCGAGCGCGGTCAGCGTCGCCGCGTCGATCGGCGCATCGGCCGCCGCCGGCGCGTTCGTCGTGGCCGCGTCGGCAGTCGCCTCGGCGGTCGCGGTCTGCGCGAAAGACACATGCGGCAGCCACTGGCGCAGGCGCGCCGCCAGCGTGGGGATGTCCATCGGCTTGATGAGGAAGCCGTCCATGCCGGCGGCCAGGCAGCGTCCGGGCTCGTCCTTGCTGGCGTCGGCGGTCAGCGCGAGGATCGGCGTGCGCGCGCGGCCTTCGCGCTGCTCGGCGGCACGGATCGCGGCGGCGAGCTGGTAGCCGTCCATGTGCGGCATGTGCACGTCGGCCAGCACCAGCGCGTAGCGTCCGCTCCGCCAGCGGCGCAACCCCTCCTCGCCATCGTCGGCGGTCTCGCAGGCGTAGCCGGCGCGCGCCAATTGGCGCGCCACCACCTCGCGGTTGGTGATGTGGTCGTCGACCAGCAGGATCAGGCTGCGCTCGCGTTCGGCCAGGTCGAGGCTGGGCGGCGGGCGGACGGGGAAGGCGGTCGGCGCGGCGTGCTTCGGCAGCAGCGCGGGGTCGCAGGTCGGCAGGTCGACGACCAGGCTGACCGTGGTGCCGCCGCCGAGGCGGCTGTCCAGCGTGATCTCGCCGTCCATCAGGTTGGCGAGGCGGCGGCAGATCGCCAGGCCGAGGCCGCTGCCGCCGTAGCGGCGCGCGGTGCCGGTTTCGGCCTGGGTGAACGGCGTGAACAGGCGCTGGCGCTGTTCCTCGGACAGGCCGATGCCGCTGTCGCGCACGCGCAGGGCGATGCGTTCGCGGCCGTCCGATGTGCCAAGGCGCTGCAGCTCCACCTCGATGCCGCCGGCGGCGGTGAATTTCAGCGCATTGGAGAGGAAATTGCCGAGGATCTGCCGCAGGCGCAGCGGATCCGCGCGATGCGCCGGTGCCAGTGTCGGGTCGACCCGTGCTTCCAGGCTCAGGCCCTTGGCCGAGGCGGCGCCGAGGAAATGCTGCACGCTGTCCTCGACCAGGCGGCGCAGGTCGGTCGGCTCCGGCGCCAGCTCCAGCCGTCCGGCCTCGATCTTCGAGAAATCGAGGATGTCGCCGATGATCTGCAACAGGCTGTCGGTGGACTGCTGCACCACGTCGACATAGTGGCGCTGCTCGGCGTCGAGGCGGGTGTGGCCCAGCAGTTCGAGCATGCCGGTGATGCCGATCATCGGCGTGCGGATCTCGTGGCTCATGGTGGCGAGGAAGTCGCTCTTGGCGCGGTTGGCCTCCTGCGCGCGCGCCTCGCTGGCGCGCAATTCCCGCTCGTTGCGCTTGAGCGACTCGCGCATCGTCAGGAACGCGTCGGCGACTTCGCCCAGTTCCCCGGGCGGCCGTACGCCGGCGGGCGCGTCGTACTCGCCGCGGCGCACGTCGTACGCGAGCCGTGTCAGATAGCCGACGCCGCGGAAAACGTCGCGCAGTATCGAGCGGCCGATCGCCAGCACGATCAGGAGGGTGAACGCGAGCAGCGCGAGCCGCCACCACGAGCGCTGTCGCGCGTGGGCGGTCTGCGCGGCGAGATACTGCTCGGCTTCCTCGATCTTGAGGTCGGCCAGGAGCCGCAGGCGCGTGGTGACCGGGTCGGTTGCCGGATACAGCTCGGTGCTGGCGAACCGGCCCAGCGCGACGATGTCCTGCGCCTGCAGGATGCGCCGCAGCTTGGCGCTGGCCCGGTCGGCGTCCTGCCGGGCCTGCGCGATTTCGTCCAGCAGCGCGCGCTGGTCGGGCGGCATCGCGCTGCTCTCGAGTTGCGCCCAGGCGCGGCGGATATCGGCTTGCGCGCCGTCCAGCACCGCGATGCCCTGTTCCCAGCCGAGCAGGTGGTTGCGGACGCGGATGGTGGTGTCGACCATGGCGAGGCCGTAGGCGTCGGAAACGACCTTCGCCGCGCGCACTCCGCCCAGCGCGTCGTCGCGCAGGTGCGCCAGCGCGCGCGTGTTGGCGTGCTGGTTCATCTGGTCGAGTGCGAGCAGGCTGAGGCCGGTGGTGAGCAGCAGGCCCAGCAGCAGCAGGAGCTGCACGCGGATGCTGAGCGGTCGCCACGCTTTGTTCTTCACAGGGCTTGGCCGGGTCGATGCCATGCCCGTATGCGCTCGGGCAGGGCGGCGCCGGGCACCGGCATGTCGATCAGCGCGCCCTGCGCGTAGTCGCAGCCGAGGTCGGCCAGCATCTGCCATTCCTCGACCGTCTCCACGCCTTCGGCGGTGGTGGACAGGCCCAGCTTGCGCGCCAGCTCGAGGCTGGCTTCGACCACCGCGCGCTGGCGTGGCTGGCTCGGGGCGCCGGAAACGAAGCCGCGGTCGACCTTCAGTTCCGTCACCGGCAACTGTGCGAGCTGCGCCAGCGAGGAATAGCCCGTGCCGAAGTCGTCGATGCTGAGCCCGAAGCCCTTCAGGCGCAGCCGTGCCAGCACGTTCAGGGTATGCGCGGTCTCGCCGATCACCGCGCTTTCGGTCAGCTCGAGCACCACGTCGCGCGGCTTCATGCCGGCCTCCAGCACGATCGCCTGGTAGCGGTCGGCGGCGTCCACGCTCGCCAGGTTCAGCATCGAGATGTTCACCGACAGTTGCAGCTCCAGGCCCTGTTGCGCCCAGCGCCTGCGCCAGGCGCAGGCGCGCGCCAGCACGCGCTCGGTGAAGCTGTCGATCAGGCCGCTGCGCTCGATCAACGGCACGAAGCGATCCGGCGCGATCACCTGGTCGCGGCGCAGCCAGCGCGTCAGCGCCTCGGCGCCGGTGACGAGGCCGCTGTCGAACGCCACCTGCGGCTGGAACCAGGGTTCGAACTCGTCCAGTTCCAGCGCTTCCGCCAGCGTCGATTCGGAGACGTCGAGCGGTTCCTCGGCGCGCGATTCCGCCGCGCCGTTCTGCAACAGCGCCAGCACTTCGGCGAGCTTGGTCGCGGTCAGCGGCTTCTCCAGCACGCCGAGCACGCGCAGGCCGCTGGCGCGGGCCATGGTCTGCACGGTGTTGAGCAGGGCGGGTTCGAGCGCGGACAGCACCACCACCGCGCGCGCCAGCCGGCGGCTGGCGACGTGGCCGATCAGCTCGATGCCGTCCATCTGCGGCAGGTCGAGATCGACCAGCAGGACGTCGGGCGGCGCTGGCGCCGCCTCGAGGATGCGCAGCGCCTGCTCGCCGTCCGCGGCCTCGAGGACGCGCTCGACGCCGATCGCATCGAGCAGGCGCAGCGCGATCTTGCGCTGGAACGCGTGGTCTTCGACGACCATCACGGAGATCTGGTCGAACCGCGTCATCATCGCGGAGCTTCCGAACCCCTGGGCGGCTAGCCTAGCGCCGCGGCAGGCCGGACGATAGGGGGCGGGGCGGGGTAGCGTCGGCGGGCCACGTTCCGCCCTTTTCCCCGTGCGGGGCAGGCGCCGAAGGCGGGCGGGGCGCTGCTCAGGCCGCGTGCAGTTGCGCGTCGCGGCGCGGGGTGGGCTTGCGCGGCGGGAATTCGGGCGCGCCGGCGGGCGCCGAGTCGGTCGTCAGCAGCATCTCGGCCAGCAGGTGCAGGCGTCCGCAGGCGCGCCGGCGCGCTGCGCGCACTTCCGGATCGCCCTGCAGCAGGGCGAGCCGCAGCAGGGCGCGGTCCAGGCGCAGCAGCGCGCCGCCGGCGCACATGGCGTCGCGGTGGTAGGTCATCTCGGCGTCGAGGTAGCGCAGCGCTTCGTCGGCCTCCTCCAGGAACAGGTCGCGCTCGGGCACCCACGCCAGCCCGCCGGCCTGGGCAAGCAGCGTGCGCAGGTCGTCGGCGCCGTGCTTCCACGCTTCCGGCGGGCACGGCGTGCAGGCGACCAGTTGCTTCAGCACGTTCATCGCCTCGAACGCGCGCAGCAGCAGTTGCTCGAACGGGTCGGAGATGCCGGCCTCGGCCAGCATCGTGGCGATCTCGGGATATTCCCCGGCCAGCGCGCACAGGCTGTCGACCGTCTCGCTGTCGACGATGCGCGCATGTTCGCGGGCATCGGTGCAGGCCACGGTGAGGGCGATGCGCAGCTGGCGCCACACCGGCAGGGCGTCGGAGCGGCGGCCGGCGGCGATGGACGCCTGCGGCTCGGCGGGTTCGTCACTGACGCGGGACATGGCGGTTTCTCCCTGTACGGTGCACCACGTTCGCGGCGCGCTCACCGGGACAAGAGCAAACGCTGTGCCACGACCCGCCCGGGCGGGGCGCAAGCCGCACCAGGCCCGTTCCGCGACATATTTGTTCAAAGTCGATGTGATGGCCGTTTCACAGCCAATGTGACGGCCGTCGCATTTCGGCCGCATCGGCGGCGCCCGCGCCGGCGTGCGGCGGCGCGGATCGTTGCGATCGCGCGGTTGGAGTGACGCGCCGCGCCATGCCGGGCGGCCGCGTCTGCCGCGGGGTGACGCGCGGCCGTGCCGGCGCGGACAATGCGCGCATGCCGTTCGCCGCCGTTTCCGCATGTGCCTGATCGCCGCCGCCTGGCTGGCGCATCCGCGCTGGCGCCTGCTGCTCGCGGGTAACCGCGACGAATACCACGCGCGCCCGGCGGCGCCCGCCGCGCGCTGGGCCGACGCGCCACAGGTGCTGGCCGGACGCGACCTCGAGGCCGGCGGCACCTGGATCGGCGTCAGCGAAGCCGGGCGCGCCTGCGTGGTGACCAACTTCCGCGACCCGCGCGCCGACATGGGCGGGCGTTCGCGCGGTCTGCTCGGTGCCGGATTCCTGCGCGACGCCGCGCCCGTCGGCGCGTGGGCGGAGGCGCTGGCCGCGCGCGCCGCCGGCTACCGGCCGTTCAACCTGCTGCTGTTCGACCGCGACGCGGCCCGCTACGTCGGCAACCATCCGGTCGCGCGCGTCGAGGCGCTGGCGCCCGGCGTGCACGGCCTGTCCAACGGCGCGCTGGAGGCGCGCTGGCCGAAGACCGAGCGCCTGACCGCGGCGCTGCAGGCCTGGCTGGCGCGTGGCGACGACGACTTCGTGCCTCTGTTCGCCGCGCTGGCCGACGCCGCGCCGGCGCCCGACGCCGCGCTGCCGCACACCGGCATCGACCTCGAACTGGAGCGCCGCCTGTCCGCGCCGTTCATCCGCGGCGAGCGCTACGGCACCCGCGCCAGCACGGTGATCGCGCTGGGCCACGACGGCACGGGCGTGCTGGTCGAGCGCCGCTTCGGCCCCGGCGGCCGCGCCGACGGCGAGACTGCGCTGCGCTTCAAGTCGGCAGCGTGAGGCCGCCTCAGAGCACGCGCGCGCCGCGCATCCAGCGGAACTTGCGCTCGAATCGGGCGTTGTTGCCTTCGACGCAGAACACCAGCGTGGTTTCCGGCAGCGCCACCGTCTCGAGGATGCGCTGCTGCACCGCCGCGGCCTCGGCCGCGCGGCGCAGCCGCCACCACGGCGTGACACGGAAGCCGAGCGTGTACAGCGGCCGCTCGGGTAGGTGCTTTACCCGCTTGCGCACGAGATAGGCGCGGCGCGCGCCGGCGCCGGCCAGCGCCGCGCGCAGGTCGGCGACGGCCTGCGGCGCGAGGTCGTGGCGCAGGAACTTGTCGTTGTTGCGGATCCCGGCGCGCTCGGCGCGCGCCGCTTCCAGCAGCGCCTGGCGTTCGCACAGGCGCGCGTGCCAATGGTTGGCGGCGGCACGGTCGCCGCGTCGCCAGTGGAAATCGCGCAACGCCTCGGCGCCCGGCGCGATCGCGTCCTCGTCCAGCTGCATCGCGCGCTCGACCAGCGCCGTGCCCTCGGCGTCGTCGCGCGCCAGCAGGCGCGTGCCGAGCGCGTGGCACATCAGCGCCGAGTCCGGTGCGCGCGTGCGCAGCGCACGGAACTGGGCCAGCGCGGCCTCGGCGCCGGCGCCGTAGGCCTCGTCGAGGCGCGCGCGCTCGAACGCGTCGTCGAGCGAGAGCTCGCCCGTCTGCGCCTCGGCCTCCAGCGCCGCCAGCCGCGCGCGACCTTCCTGCACCCGGCGATAGCGCTCCTGCCAGTCGTCGCGGATGCGATTTGCCCAGCGCGCGTCGAGTTCGGCGATCAGGCGTTCGCGCGCCGCGCCGAGCAGGCGGTCGGCGCCTTCGCCTTCGGTGGGCGGGTCGAAGCGCGGCGCTTCGCTGACCGCCTGCAGGCGATCGGCGAGGCAGGGGTGGGTATCGTCGGCGGTGGTGCGCGCGGCCAGCGCGCCATCCAGCCAGGCGCGCGCGGCAGCTTCGTCGATCGCGCCGCGCAGGCCGGCGCCCAGCCGGGCGTACGGCGCGAAGGCGGGCTGCGGCTGCTCGTCGGCCTGGCGGTGCACGTCCGGCCAGTAGCGCTCGCCCAGGTAGCGGCCGATCACGCTGGTGCCGGTCAGCGCCTCGGCGACGGTGCGCGGCGAGGTCAGCCGCGCGGAGACCGCGTCGGCCTCGTACTCGTTGGCGCGCGCCAGCGGGAAGGAATAGGCGGCGAAGTAGGGCGCGTACCAGCGGAAGAACGGGCGGAACAGGAAGGCGCCGCGTTGGCCGGGCCGATCCAGTGCAGCCTGCAACCGCGCCCACGCCACCCGCAGTCGGTAGATCCAGTTGCCGAAGCGCGCGTGGCCGCCGGCGAGATGGCCGAATTCATGGGCGAGGATCGCCTCCAGCTGCGCCGGCGTGGTGCACTTCAGCAGCGACAGGCCGAGCAGCAGGTAGTTGCGGTGCCAGCCGAACAGGCCGAGCCGCGGCACCTGCACCACCGCGGCGTTGAAGTCGTCGGTCAACAGTACGCGGTGGAAGCGCGGCGCGCGGAGCGCGCGACGCAGGCGGTCGATGACGGCGAACAGCTCGGGCGACTCGCGGCGGCCGAGCGCGATGCCCTCCGGCGCCTCGAGCCGCACCCACAGCGCGCGCAGCACCAGCCACAGGAATGCGCCCAGCGGCAGGATCAGCTTGACCGCCAGCGCCTTCAGCCACAGCGCCGATACCAGCGAGGCGAGTACCAGCGCCAGCAGCACCAGCAGCACGGCGGCCAGATAGCCGTAGCCGAGCAGCGCCAGCAGAGCGACGCGCAGGCGATAGGCGCGCGGCCGCTGCCGCGCCTGCGGCTCCAGCCGCGCGACCAGCGCCTCGAAAGCTTCCCGGGTGATGGCCATGCGTCCCCTCACGCATTCCGCGAGACCGGCGCGCAGTTTACGGAGCGCGGGCGCCGGCGGGAATGCGGCGGGCGGCCGCGGTCAGCGCACCGTGCCGGAAACGATCAGCGGCGCGAGGTCGTAGCCCATCGCGGTGGCGCGCGCCTTCAGGTCCTCGAACACGGCGCGGTCGAGACCGGGCTCGCGCGAGAGGATCCACAGGTAGTTGCGCGAAGGCTCGCCGACCATCGCCCAGCGGTAGTCGGGGTCGAGCGCGATCACCCAGTAGTCGCCCCACACGAACGGCAGGAAGCCGAGCCAGGCCGGCGCGAAGCGCACCTCCAGCTCGGCCGGCGCGCCGGACGGGTCGGGACGGCGCGCGACGCCGTCGGCGGATTTCGCGCCGCCGTCGGCTTTCACGCAGGCGTTGTGCACGCCCAGCGTGCCGTCGGGATTGGCGGTGTAGGTGGCGGTGATGTCGCGCGCGCAGGCGCGCTCGAAGTACAGCGGCAGGCGCGCGATCTCGTGCCAGGTGCCGAGATAGCGCGCGATGTCGATGTCGGGGATGGCGCGCACCGGTTCGGCGGCGCCTGCCGGCAGCGACGCGCCGGCGAGCGCGGCGACGCAGATGGCGGCGGCAGCAAGGCGCATCGGAACCTCCTCGTCGACGGTGGCGCCTATTGGCGTCCCGTGCCGGTGAACCCGCGATGAAGCCGGTCGGCGCGTTGCGCTAGCATCGGCGCGGCCGCGCCGCGCGGCGACGCGCCGGCGACGAAAGGACACGCATGCTCGACAGGCTCTGGCTGGGCTTCTTCCTCACGGCCGCGGCGGCGGCGCTCGGCCGCTGGCTGCTGGGCGGCGACGAGACCGTGTTCGCGGCGATGGTCGGCAGCCTGTTCGACATGGCCAGACTCTCGGTCGAGGTGATGGTGCTGCTGTTCGGCACGCTGACCCTGTGGCTCGGCCTGCTGCGCATCGCCGAGCGCGCCGGCCTGGTCGAGGCGCTGGCGAAGCTGCTCGGCCCGCTGTTCCGCCGGCTGATGCCGGAAGTGCCGGCCGGGCATCCGGCGGTCGGCCTGATCACGCTCAACTTCGCCGCCAACGTGCTCGGGCTGGACAACGCCGCCACGCCGATCGGCCTGCGCGCGATGCGCGAGCTGCAGACGCTGAACCCCAGCGCCGACACCGCCAGCAACGCGCAGATCCTGTTCCTGGTGCTGAACGCGTCCTCGCTGACGCTGCTGCCGGTCAGCATCTTCATGTACCGCGCGCAAGCCGGGGCGCACGATCCGACCCTGGTGTTCCTGCCGATCCTGCTCGCCACCAGCGCCTCGACGCTGGCCGGCCTGCTCAGCGTGGCACTGGTGCAGCGCCTGAAGCTGTGGGACCGGGTGGTGCTGGCCTGGCTGGGCGGTACCGCGCTGCTGCTGGGCGGCTTCGTGGCGCTGCTGACGGCGCTGTCGGCGAGCGCGCTGGCGGCGCTGTCCGCGCTGCTCGGCAACCTGCTGATGTTCGCGATCGTGATCGCGTTCCTGCTGGTCGGCGCGTGGCGCCGCGTGCCGGTGTACGCGAGCTTCGTCGACGGCGCCAAGCAGGGCTTCGACGTCGCCAAGGACCTGCTGCCGTACCTGGTGGCGATGCTGTGCGCGGTCGGCGTGCTGCGCGCTTCCGGCGCGCTCGATTACGCGCTGGACGGCATCCGCTATGCCGTGCACATGGCCGGCCTCGACGCGCGCTTCGTCGACGCGCTGCCGACCGCGCTTGTGAAACCCTTTTCCGGCAGCGCTGCGCGCGCGATGCTGATCGAAACCATGCAGCACAGCGGCGTCGACAGCTTCCCCGCGCTGCTCGCCGCCACCGTGCAGGGCAGCACCGAGACGACCTTCTACGTGCTCGCCGTGTACTTCGGCGCAGTCGGCGTGCGCCGCGCGCGCCACGCGGTCGGCTGCGCGCTGATCGCCGACCTGGCCGGCGTGCTGGCCGCGATCGCGGTGTGCTACCGGTTCTTCGGCTGACGCGGCGCGCGGCGTCGTCCTACGGCCGCGCGCGGCATCGGCCGCTGGGCGCATCGGCGCGCGGCGCCTAACGTCCACTGCCGGATCGACATGGCGAGGCAACGCCGATGCGCCAGGGATGGCTGGGAGGATTCGCCGCGTGCGCGGCGATCGCGATGATGTCGACGGCGGCCGCCGACTGCCCGCGCTGGCCGCCGGCGCAGGCGCGCGTCGAAATGCAGGCGCTGCACGATCGCCTGGACGCCTGGAACCACGCCTACCGCGTCGAGGGCCGTTCGCCGGTCGACGACGCGGTCTACGACCAGGCGCTGGCGCGCCTCGCGCAGTGGCGCGCCTGCTTTCCGGCACAGGCGCCGACGGTGCCCGCACCGCTCGCGGACGCTTCCGGCAACGTGCGCGCGCCGGTAGTGCAGACCGGCCTGGCCAAGCTGCCCGACGCCGCGGCGCTGGCCGCGTGGATGCGCGCGCGCGACACCACCGATCTGTGGGTGCAGCCCAAGGCCGACGGCGTGGCGGTGACGCTGCTCTACGTCGATGGCGAATTGCGCCAGGCGGTCAGCCGCGGCGACGGTATCCATGGCTCGGACTGGACCGCGCAGGCGCAGCGCATCGGCGCGATTCCGAAACGTCTGCCGCACGCGCCGCCGCGCGTCGTGCTGCAGGGCGAACTGGTGTGGCGCCTGCCCGGCCACGTGCAGGCGCGCGACGGCGGCGCCGGTGCGCGTGCCGCCGTCGCCGGCGCGCTGGCGCGCGACGCGCTGGACGCCGCGACCGCCGCGCGCATCGGCCTGTTCGTCTGGGACTGGCCGAGTGGCCCGGACACGATGCGCGAACGGCTGGCAGGGCTCGCCGCGATGGGTTTCGCCGACAGCGTCGCCTACACGCAGCCGGCGCCGGACCTCGACGCCGTGCGCCGCTGGCGCGAGGCGTGGTATCGCCGCGCCATGCCGTTCGCCGCCGACGGCACCGTGGTGCGCCAGGGCCGACGTCCGCCCGCGCGCGACTGGCGCGCCGCGCCGCCGGCGTGGGCGGTGGCGTGGAAGTACCCGCCGGCGCAGGCGCTGGCCGAGGTGCGCGCGGTCGAGTTCACCGTCGGCCGCAGCGGGCGCATCACGCCGGTGCTGCAGCTCGAACCCGTGCAGCTCGACGATCGCCGCATTGCGCGCGTCGGCGTGGGTTCGCTGCGCCGCTGGCGGCGGCTCGACATCCGCCCCGGCGATCAGGTCGAGATCGCCCTGGCCGGGTTGACCATCCCGCGCCTGCAGGGCGTGGTCTGGCGCGCGCAGCGGCGCGTCGCGGTGACGCCGCCCGACCCGCGCGCGCACGACGCGCTGAGCTGCTGGCGCATCGCGCCCGGCTGCGAGCGGCAGTTCCTGGCGCGCCTCGTCTGGCTGGGCGGCAAGCGCGGGCTGGCGATCGACGGGCTCGGCGCGGACGGCTGGCAGGCGCTGGTCGATGCCGGCCGCATCCGCGCGCTGCTCGACTGGATGACGCTGACGCCGGCCGGGTTGGCGCGCGTGCCGGGCCTCGGCACGGCGCGCGCGGCCACGCTGGCGCGGGCGTTTGCCGACGCGCGCCGCCGGCCGTTCGCCGTCTGGCTGCGCGCGCTGGGCGTGCAGGACGATGCGGCTGCCGCCGCGCCCGACTGGGCGACGGCAAGCGCGCGCGACGCGGACGACTGGCGCGCCGCCGGCATCGGCTTCGCACGCGCGCGGCGGCTCGTCGCCTTCTTCCGGCAGCCGGAGGTGCGCGCCCTCGCCACGCAGTTGCGCGGCGCGGGCGTCGCCGGGTTCTGAACCGTGGCGCCGCGGGGCACGCGAGGCGTCCTCTGCGGATGCGGTCGACGCGGGCATCGCGCACTCCGCGCGCGATGCGCGGTCGCCGGGCGCGCATCGCCGGTTGCCTGGCCCCGGTTCGGGATTCAGCGTTGCCGCAGGTCGCCGTCGAGGTAGTGCCAGCGCCCGCCCTCGCGCACGAAGCGGCTGACCTCGTGCTGGCGCTGCGCGCGTCCGCCACCCATGCGGTAGCGGGCGACGAATTCGACCGTGGCGCGGTCGCCGTCGCTTTCGTGATGCTTCACTTCCAGGCCCAGCCAGGTCGGCGCCGGACGCTGCGCGGCGAGGCCCAGCGCCGCCGGCCGCGTCGAGGCGTGCCAGCTCGCCAGCAGATACGGTTCCAGGCCGAGCACGAAGGCGCTGTAGCGCGAGCGCATCAGCGCCTTCGCGTCCGGCGCCGGCGCGCCCGCGTGCAGCGGGCCGCAGCAGCGCGCGTAGGCGCTGCCGCTGCCGCAGGGACAGGGCGCGGCGTCGCGCGGGCTCATGCGGGCGCGGCCCCGCGCCGCCACACCAGGCAGCGGTTGTGGGCCGGCATCGCCACGTCGGCGGCGAGGCGCAGGCCCGAGGCGCGCGCCAGCGCGTCCACCGCTTCGCGGTCGCGCAGCCCCATGTGCGGCGCGCGCGCCTTCAGCGTGACGTCGAACGCGGCGTTGCTGTCGCTGGTGTAGCGGCCGCCGACGTTGAACGGTCCGTACACCACCACCGTCGCGTCGGGCGCCAGCAGTTCGGGCAGCCGCGCGAACAGCCGCTGCACCTCCGGCCAGGCCATGATGTGCAGGGTGTTGGCGCTGAACGCCGCGTCGAAAGGTCCGGCGGGCCACGCCGCGTCGTTGACGTCGAACGCCAGCGGCGCCGGCGCGTTCGCCAGCGCGGCCTCGTCCAGCCACAGGCGGATGCCCGGCAGGTGGTCCGCGCGGTCCGAGGCCTGCCAGAGCAGATGCGGCAGCGCGCGCGCGAAATACGCCGCGTGCTGGCCGCTGCCGCTGCCGATCTCCAGCACGCGCTTGCGGCCGGCGAACTGCTCGCGCAGCACGGCGAGGATCGGTTCGCGGTTGCGTTCGCAGGCGGCGGACCAGGGCTTGTCCATCACGGCGCTCAGAGCAGCGGCAACTGGCCGGCGTCGGCATCGCGCGCGACCTCGGCGCGGCGGATCATCTGCTGCACTTCGGGGTTCGCATGCACCGGCACGAGTTCGACCCCCGGGTGTTCGTTGGCGAACACGCGGAACACCTCGTCGGCGAACGCCTGCCCGATGCTTCCCACTTCCGCGAAATCAAGGACGACGACGCGGAAGCGGTCCACCCGCTGCATCAGCCGCTTGGCCTGCGAGCGCGACACCAGATTCTCGTCGCCGACCTTGGCCAGCCGCACCGGCACGACGGTTTTGGCGAACGTGTAGTCGTCGGGGCCGCCGGAGTAGCGGTCGAACACTTCCTTGGCCGTGCGCTTCGAGTCGAGCGCGATCTCCATCATCACCGCCGTGCCGGGTGCATCGCGGTCCACGTCGAACAACCAGTCGTCGAGCGCCGTTTCCCGATGGTCGAACACGAGTTCGTGCGAATGGATGGCGAAAACGTCGAACATGCGCGAGGTGAAAAATACGCCCTCGCCGCTGTGGTGTCTGGGGTCCGTGGTGAACTTGCCCTTGTGCAGTTCCAGCAGCGCCAGCCGCTCGTCCGGCAGGTCCAGCGCGCGCGCGATCTTGCGGAAGATGCCCACGCCGTCGTCGATGACGGCCATGGCCACGCGCTGGTCGTTGCGGTCGACCAGCACCTGCACCCGCGTGCCTTCCGAGTGGTCCACCGCGTTGTTGAGCATCTCGGTAAGGCCGTGGTGGCAGATGTCGCGCACGTTGGCGGGCAGGTCCGCGAGCAGCGGGGCCGCCTCGGTCCGCCAGACGCGATCTTCATCCAGGCCTTGGAGGGCGTGGCGGAAATGGGCTCGCCGGTTGCGGCCCGGGCCATAGACGGGACGGGTCGTTCCCGTTTTTTCCAGATAACCGGCCGCGACCAGCGCCCGGATGCGCGCGAGTACCGGCGGCCTGGTCAGCTCGAGCCGGTTGCCGACCACGCGCACCAGATCGCGCGGATGCGCCGCCACGTGGGCGAGCAGGGCGGCGTCGATTTCGGCGGAGCGATCGGGCCTGGGCATGCGGCCGAACTCTAAACCGGTCCGGCTGGATTGAAAAGTTATTCCCGCCTATTGTAAAGATTCGTCGTTGTTCCGGCGCCTTGTCCTGAAGGATCGGTTGTTTGGAGACCGAGGCTACGCACGACGCCTGTTCTTCGGCGATGGGCGTGTGCGGCCGTCCTATTGCCGGGTCGGCCCGCGCAGCACCCGCGCCGGTAGCGTCAACAGCGCGTGCAGGAACGCGAACACGCCCTCGACGGCGATGCCGAGCAGGCGGAAGGGCAACAGCAGCAGCCACACGATCGGATACAGCAGCAGCGCCAGCAGGGCCAGCGGCCAGCACACCACGAACAGCAGCAGCCACAGCAGGAAGGTCAGCATCGGCGTCCTCGCACGCAGGCCATCGGCGACGGTCGCACCATCGTACCGCCGCGTGCCGCGGGGAAGTGCCGGACGGAATGCCCGTCCGTGCGTTCATCCGGCGCGTTCAGCGTGCCGGCAGCGGCTGTCCCGCCAGCGCCGCGCGCAGTTCGCGCAGCTTGGCCTTGAGCCTCACCTCGTTGTCGGCGCCGACGCGGATCATCGCCTTCTGCCCCACGGACAGCGCTTCGAGCGAAGGGTCGGCGTAGGTGTAGTGGACCTTCGGCTGCTCCAGCGCGATCGGCGGCGCCGGCTGCGGCGCGGCCAGCAGGTGGTCGATCACCGCGACCAGGCGGTCGTTGAAATAACCTTTGGGATAGCCCAGCTCGCGGTACGCCTGCTGGAACAGCGGGTAGTAGTGCACGTACCACGCGACCAGCGCGCGGGTGTCGACGGCGCCGACCAGGCGCATGTACGCCGCGTAGCGCTCGGCGTTCCTGTCGCTGATCACGCGCCGGCTGCCGGCTTCGGCGACCTGGAACGTCCCCGGCGGCGCGCGCAGCGGCACGATGTTCGTGCCGAGCTGACGCCGCGGCAGCGCGTCGACGGTGGCGACGATGCGCGGGATGATCGCCTGCGGCAGCAGCAGTGCCTGCAGCCCGTCGGCGCCGGGCAGCGCGGACAGCGCCTGCAGCACCGCCGCATCGCTGTCGCCCAGCGCGGGCAGCGGCGCGGTCGAGGCGGGCGCGGGTCCGCCGGCGACGCGTTCGATCGGATGCCGGATCGGCGGCGGTGCGGTCGAGGCCGGCGCCGGCGTTGCCGCCGCCGGCGGCGCAGCGGTCTGCGCCTTCTGGTGCGCGTAGTACAGCCAACCCGCGATCGCCGCGGCGACGACGACCACGCCCGCGGTCCACCACCAGCCCGAGCTTCGCTGACTCATCGCCATCTCCGTTCGGTCAACCGGACAGGGGATTGGACGCGCGCCGGCGCGGATCGTTCCGCGCCGGCCCGCCGCGCCGGCGCGCGCTTCAGAACGCCCCGATGAAATCCATCTTGCCGATCTCCACGCCGCCGTGGCGCAGGATGTCGTAGGCGGTGGTGCAATGGAAGAAGAAGTTGGGGAAGACGTAGTCGAGCAGGTAGGGCTGGCCCTGCAGGTCCAGCGCACCGGAGCGGCGCGGAACGTGGATGGCGCGCGCCTCGCTGCCGTCGAGCTGTTCCGGCTTCAGCGAGTTCAGGAACGCGATCGCGCGCTCGATGCGCACGTACAGCTCGGCGAAGCTGCTCTCGTTGTCCTCGAACTTCGGCGCTTCGACGCCGGCCAGGCGCGCGGCGCCGTTCTTGACCATGTCGGTGGCGATCTGCACCTGGCGCGTCAGCGGGAACATGTCGGGATACAGGCGCGACTGCAGCAGCACCTCGGGGGCGATGCCTTTCGCCTGGGCGTGCGCTTCGCCCTTCTTCAGCACGTGGGCGAGGTTGGACAGCGCGCGCACGAACACGGGCACCGAGGCCTGGTACATCGAAAGCGTCATGACAAACTCCTGTCGGTACGGTGAAAGAGCGCGGCCGGCCGGCCGCGCGACACGCCAGTGTAGCGCCGCCGATGAAGCGGCAGGCGCGGCGGCGCGCCTCTCGCGACGGCTCACGCAGGCAGCGGCGCCGGCGCGCGGGTGAAGCGCCGCGCCAGCGCCAGGCCCAGCATCAGCAGCAGCGCGGACAGCAGGAACGCCGCGCCGGACAGGTGCAGGCCCGCGTACGCGCCGATGGAGGCGGCGAACACCTGGGTGAACAGCGCCGGGCCGAAGATGCCGGCGAGGCTGGCCAGGCTGGTGATCGCGCCCTGCAGGCGACCCTGCTCGTGCGGGTCGACCTGGCGCGTCATCAGCGCCTGCGTCGAAGGCCCGGCCAGCCCCCACAGCGCCAGCAGCGGGATGCCGAGCAGGAACATCGGCCCGCTGGTGGCGAGGCCCATCACCGCGAAGCCGCACGTGCCGAATACCAGGCCGGCGAGCAGCGTGCGCCGCTCGCCGATGCGCGGCACCAGGCGGCCGACCAGCCATGCCTGGGTGAACGCGTTGCACGCACCGACCAGCGCCAGCGTGTAGCCGACCGTCTGCGCGCCCCAGCCGTAGCGGTAGTCGGCGTACAGCACGAACACGCTCTGCAGCACGTAGTGCGCGAGGTTGGACAGGAACACCAGCGTGGCCAGGCCGAACACCTGCGGATAGCGGCGCAGCAGGAACAGCGCGCCGAGCGGGTTGGCGTGCGCCCAGTCGAAGCGCGCGCTGCGCCGTTCCGGCGGCAGCGCTTCCGGCAGGATGAACCAGCCGTAGCAGAAGTTGGCCAGCGCCAGCAGCGCCGCGGCCCAGAACGGTGCGCGCAGGTGCCAGTTGCCGAGGAAGCCGCCCAGCGCGGGGCCGATGATGAAGCCGATGCCGAACGCCGAGCCGAGCAGGCCGTAGCTGGCCGCGCGCTTTTCCGGCGGCGTGACGTCGGCGATGTAGGCGTTGGCGGTGGTGAAGCTGGCCGCGGTCATGCCGGAGATGCAGCGGCCGACCAGCAGCAGCGGCAGCGTGTTGACCAGCGCCATGAACAGGAAATCGACGCCGATGCCGAGGTTGGACAGCAGGATCACCGGCCGCCGGCCGAAGCGGTCGGACAGCGCGCCCTGGATCGGCGAGCACACGAACTGGATCAGCGCGAACAGCGTGCCGAACACGCCCACCCACATCGCCGCGCGGGCGATGCCGCCGCCGGCGAGCCGTTCGACCAGGTGCGGCAGCACGGGAATGATGATGCCGAACGACAGGATGTCGATCAGCACGGTCACGAAGATGAAGATCACCGCGGCGCGGCGCAGGGGGGCGCTGGTGGGCATGAACGGCACTCGGAGCAGGGGCGGGGCCGGCAGGGCACGCGAAGGCGCGATTGTACGGACTCGGCACGGCCCACGCGTGGCGGCGCCGGCGCGGCTCCCGGCGGATCGCACGCCGTTCTTGCGGCCGGGTCGCCGCGCGGAATGGATCAGAGCATCGCTAGCTGTGGCTGTCGATGTCGATGAAGCGCAGGAACTCGGCGCGGGTGCGCGCGTCGTCGCGGAATGCGCCGAGCATCTGGCTGGTGATCATCGACACGCCGCGCTTGTGCACGCCGCGCGTGGTCATGCACTGGTGCTGCGCGTCGATCACCACCGCCACGCCGCGCGGCTGCAGCACCTTGCCGATGCAGTGCGCGATCTGCGCGGTCAGCTTCTCCTGCACCTGGAAGCGCCGCGCGTAGGCGTCGACCACGCGCGCCAGCTTGCTGATGCCGACCACCTTGTCGGTCGGCAGGTAGCCGACGTGGGCGCGGCCGAAGATCGGCGCCATGTGGTGCTCGCAGAACGATTCGAAGCGGATGTCGCGCAGCACCACCATCTCGTCGTAGCCGGCGACCTCCTCGAAGGTACGGCCGAGGTATTCGGCCGGGTCGATGGCATAGCCGGAGAACCAGTCGCTGTAGGCGTCGACCACGCGCGCTGGCGTGTCGAGCAGGCCCTCGCGCGCGGGATCCTCGCCGGCCCAGCGCAGCAGCGTGCGCACCGCCTCCTCGGCGGCTTCGCGGGTGACGGCGGACGGTTTGTTCTTCTGCGCCATGGCAGGTCTCCTGCAGGGGATGCGGCAGTGTAGCCGGTCAGCCGACGCCGCTGTCGTCTTCGTTTTCGGCCGCCTCGGGCGCGGCCGCCGGTTCGCCGAGCAGGCGTTGCGCGGCCTCGCCGTCGAGCGACTCCACGTCGCGCAGCCTGCGCGCGATGGTGGTCGTCTTGCCGGTGGCCTTGCGCAGCGTCTTGCCCACGGTATCGACCTGCTTGATCGCCGTATCCAGGATGCCGCCGAACTTGCCGAACTCGGTCTTGACCGCGCCGAGCAGTTGCCACACCTCGCTGCTGCGCTGCGCGATGGCGAGCGTGCGGAAGCCCATCTGCAGGCTGTTCAGCAGCGCGGTCAGCGTGGTCGGGCCGGCGAGGGTGACGCGGTGCTCGCGCTGCAGCGTCTCGAACAGGCCGGGCCGGCGGATCACCTCGGCGTACAGCCCTTCCGTGGGCAGGAACAGGATCGCGAAGTCGGTGGTATGCGGCGGCGCCACGTACTTGGCGCGGATCGTCTTCGCCTCGTCGCGCACGCGCCGCTCCAGCGCGAGGGCGGCGGCGGCGGCGGCCTCGACGTCGGCGCGCTCCTGCGCGTCGAGCAGGCGCTCGTAGTCCTCGCGCGGGAACTTGGCGTCGATCGGCAGCCACACCGGCGCGTCGTCGCTCATGCCAGGCAGGCGGATCGCGAACTCGACGCGCTCGTTCGAGGACGGCACGGTGGCCACGTTGGCCGCGTACTGGTCGGCGACCAGGATCTGTTCCAGCAGCGCGCCCAATTGCACCTCGCCGAAGGTGCCGCGCGTCTTCACGTTGCTGAGCACGCGCTTGAGGTCGCCGACGCCGCTGGCCAGCGTCTGCATCTCGCCCAGCCCGCGCTGCACCGCTTCAAGCCGTTCGGACACCAGCTTGAACGACTGGCCGAGGCGCGTCTCCAGCGTCGCCTGCAGCTTCTCGTCGACGGTGGCGCGCATCTTTTCCAACTGCTGCGCGTTGTCCTGCTGCAGCGCCTTCAGCTGCGCGTCCAGCGTGCCGCGCACCTCGCCGAGGCGCTGCTGGTTGTGTTCGGCCAGCGCGGCGAGGCGCTGCTGCAGGGTGTCGGCGAACTGCTGCATGCCGCGGTCGGTGCGCTCGGCGAGCTGGTCCATGCGCTTGCCGACGCCCTCGATGCGCTCGTGCTGGCGCGCGTTGGCGGCCTCGAGCTGCTGCTGCACGTGGCCGCGGAACTGCTCGAACGACTGCGCCAGCTCGCCGCGGCCGGCGCGCTGTTCCTCGCGCAGTGCGCGCTCGATGCGGTCGCTGTCGCCGCGCAGCGCGTCGATGCGCGCCGCCAGCGAGGCGTCGCCGCGGCCGCGCAGCAGCGCGACCAGTTGCAGCGCCAGCACGGCGGCGACGGCGACGGTCAGGACCAGCAGCAGGGCGGTGACGGACATGCGCGGCGTTCCCGGTACGGATTGCCGCCAGTGTAGCCCGGCGCGTCTCAGCCGCTGCGCCGGGCCGGCGCTAGCACGGGCCGCCGGCACGCTGCGCGCGCGCCGGGCGGTCCGGGCGGAACTAGTCGGGAGCTTGCGAATCGGGTTCCGCCGCGTCGCGCGACGGCGCGTCCGCCGGCGCCGCGGCCGCGTGCGCATGGGCAGCGCGCGCCGGCGCGTGGTCGCCGGCGCGCTTGCCGACCGGCGTCGCGCCGGCGTCGGGGCCGACGACGCGGTTGCGGCCGCCGTGCTTGGCGGCATACAGCGCGGCGTCGGCGCGCTGCAGCAGGGCGTCGAGGTTGGGATCGCCGGTGCGGTAGGTGGCGACGCCGATCGACAGGGTCAGGTCCACCGCCTGGCCGGCGCCGCGCAACGGCGCGGCGGCGACCGTCTCGCGCACGCGATCGGCGACGTCGCGCGCCTCGGCCGCGCCGGTGGCGGGCAGCAGGATCACGAACTCCTCGCCGCCGGTGCGGCCGATCTCGTCGCTGCCGCGCAGCGTGCGCTGGATGCGCGCGACCAGCGCGCACAGCACCGTGTCGCCGACGCCGTGGCCGTGGCGGTCGTTGACGCGCTTGAAGTGGTCGGCATCGATCATCAGCACCGAGAACGGCCGTCCGTCGCGCGCCGCCGCGGCGATCAATCGCGCGGCGTGTTCGGCCAGGGCGCGGCGGTTGCTGATGCCGGTCAGCGGGTCGATGCGCGCCAGCCGGCGCAGCTCGGCGTGCGCGGCCTCGTAGTACAGCAGCAGGAAGGCGGTGCTGGCCAGCGCCGGCTGCGTCGCCATCAGCACCATGTGCGCCAGGTCGGACGCGCGTGCGTCGTACATCGAGGCCGGGGGAGCCACGGTCGCCATCAGCTCGACGATCCGCCAGATCTCGACGCCCAGCACCGCCAGCATCACCAGCATGGTGACGCGGTAGGCGCGGTGGCCGTGGTGCAGCCAGGCGCGGCGCAGCGGCCACAGCACGGCCAGCGCGAACGCGGCGGTGCCGACGCAGAACAGGTAGGCGCGCGCGGCGTAGTCGGGATCGACGAGCTGGTACCACGCGATCCCGGCGATCGTGGCCGCGCCCAGCGCCAGCATGCGCTGGCGGTGCGGCGGTGCGCTCACCAGCATGCGCAGCGCGTAGGCGCCGAGGCCGAACGCGCTTATCAGCATCGTGTTGACCAGCAGCCCGAGCAGCGGCTGCTCGACGTGGTGGCCGGCATACGGCATCAGCAGCCAGGCGACCGCCTGCAGCAGCAGCGAGCCGATCCACACCCGCAGGCTGCGCCGGGCGGCGCCCGGATAGGCGCCCATGACCAGCCACAGCAGCAGGCCCATGGACAGGGCCTGGATCCACCCCACGGTGATTACCGTGGGCAAGTCGATGTGCATGCGTGCCCCCCCCTTTGCAGCCACGCATTCCCGACATGCAGGAACGGCGCCAGCTTAGGGCATCGTCGTGCGGCGTGCCTGCGCGAGCGTGACCGCGTTCCGGCACGGGCACGTTTGTTTACAGCGGCGGCAGCACGTTTACGCGGGAATTCCGGGACGCATCCGGCTTCGCCCGGGAAGCCGCATCGCGCCGCATTCGGGCGATGCGGGCGCATCCTTGCACGGGCAAGGAACGGAGCATGCGGAAGCTGCGCGCGACGTGCGCGCGGCGCAGATGGCGACGCGTTGCGGAGGCAATCTCAGGCGCGGCCGCCGGCCAGGCGCAGCACCAGGTACGCCAGCAGCGCCAGCGCGTCGACGCCGATGCGGCTGCCGTACGGCGCCGCGCCCAGCACGCCGATCAGCCAGCCGTGCGACAGCCCGCTGACGTGCAGCGACCACGCGGGCGGCCAGGCGAAACCGGCCAGCACCAGCACCGCGGCGCCGACGTGCACGGCGTAGCTGGCGATCGTGCTGCTCAGCACCGGCACCTGCAGCAACTGCACCCAGCGCGACCAGCGCAGGCCACGCTCGCTGCCGGCGATCAGCAGCACGCCGGCGAGCAGCGCCCAGGCGAAAAACAGCGCGGCGACCGCGGCGGCGAGCACCGTCAGCGGCGCCCGCACGGCGAGCAGGCGGTGCAGCGCCGCTTCGAGGCCGAGCGCGCCGCCCACGATTTCCAGCACGCCCACCGCCCGCAGCAGCCACTCGCGCATCGTCGTCGTCCGTCGGTCGCAAAGCGCGCGATGGTAGCAGGCCGCCGCGCGGCCGCGGCCGAAGCCGCCCCACCGGCCGGTTGCGCGGCGATGGCGGGAGGGGTCCCGGCCGCTTCAGGCCAGCGCCTGCGCCGCCTCGTCGAGGTCGATCACGTGCTGCTCCCACCAGCGCGCCTCGGCGGCGAACGGGAACGCCGCGGGGAACGCCGGATCCGCCCAGCGCGCCGCGATCCAGCCGGCGTAATGCAGCTGGCGCATCGCGCGCAGCGCCGGCACCAGCGCCAGCTCGGCCGGATCGAAGTCGCGGAACTGCGCATAGCCTTCCAGCAGCGCGTCCATCGCCGCGGCGTCGGCGGCCAGCATCCACAGATCCTGCACCGCCGGGCCCATGCGCGCGTCGTCGAGGTCGACGAAGTGCGGGCCGGCGTCGGTCCACAGCACGTTGCCGGGGTGGCAGTCGCCGTGCAGGCGCAGCGTGCGCGGCGCGCCGACCGCGGCGTAGCGCGCGGCGATCGCGGCGTCGAGGCGCGCGCTCGCCGCGCGGTAGGCATCGGCCAGGCTGGCCGGCAGCAGCGGCGAGGCCAGCACCGCGCGCGTCGGCGCGGCGACCAGCGTCGCGCGGTCCAGCGCGCCGCGATGCAGGAACGGCCGGCGCGCGCCGACCGCGTGGATGCGCGCGATCAGCCGGCCCATCCATTCCAGGTGCGCGGCCGATTCCAGCGACGGCGCGCGGCCGCCGCGGCGCGGATAGATCGCGTAGCGGAAGCCGGCGTGCGCGAGCAGGGTGCGGCCGGCAAATACGAGCGGCGCGACCACCGGCAGTTCGGCTTCGGCCAGCTCGAGCGCGAACGCGTGCTCCTCGCCGATCGCGGCGTCGCTCCAGCGCGCCGGCCGGTAGAACTTGACGACCACGAAGGCGCCGCCGTCGAGGCCGACCTGGTAGACGCGGTTCTCGTAGCTGTTCAGCGCCAGCAGGCGGCCGTCGGGGGCGAGCCCGGCCGCGGCGATGGCGTCCAGCACTACGTCCGGCGAAAGTCCGGCATAAGGCGTTTCGCGATCGCGGCCGCTCATCGGCGCGCCGTCCCCGGTCCGTCGCGGAGGGATGGCGCGCGTTTCATCCCGCCCCGCGCGGCGTCACCGCGCGCGCCGGCACCACCGCCATGGTCAGGCGCGTGATGCAGACCAGCGCGCCGTCCTCGTGTTCGATGCGGATTTCCCACACCTGCGTGCTGCGGCCGAGGTGCAGCGGCCGCGCGGTGCCGACGACCGTGCCCGCGCGCACCGCGCGCACGTGGTTGGCGTTGATGTCCAGTCCGACCGCGACCTCGCTGTCGGGATCGAGGGTCAGCAGCGCCGCGGTGCTGCCCAGCGTTTCCGCCAGCGCCACCGAGGCGCCGCCGTGCAGCAGGCCGAACGGCTGGTGGGTGCGCGCATCGACCGGCATGGTGCCGCGCAGGAAGTCGTCGCCGATCTCGGTGATGCGGATGCCCAGCGCCTGCATCATGGTGCGCTCGCTCCAGGCGTTGACGCGGGCGAGATCGGTGTCCTGCTTCCACAGCGGCATGGCGCGGCCTCCGGCGCGATCGGGGACAAGCATTGTCCGCGCCGGGCGCCGTCGGCGCCACGATTTCGGCGCGGCGCCGGTTTCGGCGACAATGCGCGCCTGCCCCTGCGGACGGACCCGTGCCGTTCACCGTCACCCTCCAGGCCAGCGGACGCAGCTTCAGCGTCGCCGCCGGCGAAACCGTGCTCGAGGCCGCGCAGCGCGCCGGCCTCGCGCTGCCGTATTCGTGCCGCGCCGGCGTGTGCGGCTCGTGCAAGGCGCTGCTGCTGCGCGGCACCTGCGACTATCCGCGCAATCCGCCGTCCGCGCTCAGCGCCGCCGAGCAGGCGCGCCGCGCGGTGCTGCTGTGCCAGGCGGTGCCGACCAGCAACCTGCTGATCGCCGCGCGCGAGGTCGCCTCGGTCGAGGACATTCCACGCCGCGAGCTCGACCTGCAGGTGACCGCCAAGGACGTGCTGGCGCCGGACGTGGTGCGGCTGCGGCTCGTGCCCGCCGACGGCACGCGCCTGCGCTGGTTGCCCGGCCAGTACCTCGACGTGCTGCTGGACGGCGGCAAGCGCCGCGCGTTCTCGATTGCCAACGCGCCGCACGAGGACCACACGCTCGAACTGCACGTGCGCCACGTCGCCGGCGGCGGCTTCACCTCCTACGTGTTCGGCACGCTGCGCGTCGGCGAGCGGCTGCACGTGGAAGGCCCGCTCGGCACGTTCGTGCCGCGCGAGGATTCCGAGCGCCCGGCGATCCTGATGGCCGGCGGCACCGGCTTCGCGCCGCTGAAGGCGATCGCCGAGCACTTCCTGCACCTCGGCACGCGCCGCCGGCTGCACCTGTACTGGGGCGCGCGCGGCGTGGCCGACCTGTACCTGCGCGCGCTGCCCGAACGCTGGGCGCGCGAGACGCCGACGCTGGACTTCACGCCGGTGCTGTCCGACCCCGAGGAAGCCGCGCGCGCCGGGCTGCGCGCCGGCCTGGTGCACGAGGCGGTGCTCGAGGACCACCCCGACCTCGCCGGCTACGACGTCTACATGAGCGGCCCGCCGGCGATGATCGACGCCGGCCGGCGCAGCTTCGTCGACGCCGGCCTGCCCGAGGAGCGGCTGTACTACGACTCGTTCGACTACGCGCCCGACGTGCTCGCGCAGATCCTGCGCAACCGCGCAGGCATCCACGGGCTCTAGGCCGCCCCGCGGTCAGCGCGGCAACGCCGCGCCGCGACCGAGGCCCAGCATCGCGCCGACGTACAGCACCGCGGTCAGCGCCAGCAGCGGCAGGCTCAGGTTGGCCAGCAGGGCGAACACGCCGATCTCGATCAGCTCGCCGGCGAATCCGGCGCGGCGGTGCGGGCGGCGCAGGCGCACGCCGACGGCGGCCAGCCCGGTCGCGGCGCCGATGGCGAGCAGTGCGAAATCGATGGTCGGCGGCAGGCGCTGCGCGTCGAGCGCGCCCAGGCCGAGGCCGAGCAGCACGGCCGCGCCGAGGGTCGGCGCGAACAGCGTCATGCTGAAGTAGCGACGGCCGTGGCGCAGCTCGCACCAGGCGTCGAACTTGGCGAGCGCAAGCAGGCCGATCGGCAGCACGGCCAGCGCGGCGGCGATATCCAGCAGCATAGGACCTTCCCTGGTACCCGGTGCACAACGCCGGGCATGCTCATACAAACCCGCGGCGCGCGCAATGCGTCCGGCGCAAGCAGGCGCGGCTCAGCGCGCCGGCTTGCCGCCTGCGCCGGGCAGGCGCGGCACGCCGTGCTCGTCGCGCTCCTCGACCGCGATCGGGCGCGTGTCCATGCGCGCCGGGCGCCCGCCCAGCGGTTCGGTGGGCTCGTGGCGCGCGAGGCGCATGGCGTTGCGATAGCAGCGCGCGGCGGCGGCGTGGTCGCCCTGGCCGGCGCAGGCGTCGCCCAGCGCTTCCCAGGCCGTCGCGCTCGGCTCCAGCGCGACCGCGCGATCGAGGAAGTCGTGCGCCTTGCCCCACAGCTTCAGGCGCACGCAGATGCGGCCCAGCGCGGTCAGCAGCACGGCGTCGTTGGGGTGCGCGGCCAGCCAGCTTTCGGCGCGCTTGAGGCGCGCGTCGAGGTCGTCGCCGGCGATCTCGCCGTAGGCGGCGACCAGCAGCGGATCCCAGGCGCGGCGCAGCGCGCCTTCGACCTCGTCCATCGCCGCCAGCGTGGCGCCGCGGCGCGAGGCGGCGCGCGCGTAGGCGGCGATCACCGTCGGCGCCTGCCGCTGCGCGCGGCCGAGCCCGGCCCACAGCGCATTCAGCGCGGCGGCATCGGGCGCGGCGGCGATCGCCGCGGCGAGCACGCGCGCTTCCAGTTCGGCGTAGCCCGGCGCACCCAGCGCGCCGCTCTGGCGCAGCGGCTCCAGCGCGCTGCGCGCGCGCTCGGTGCGGCCGGCCAGCAGCGCGACCTCGGCCAACTCACGCCAGCCGGCCGGCGGCAGCTTGCCGGTTTCGGCTTCCGGCACCAGCAGCGCCAGCGCGTCGTCGACGCGGCCCTGCCGGCGCAGGATGCGCGCGCGCAGCACGCGTGCGGCGTGCGGCGCGTCCTGGGTAGCGTCGTCCAGCGTTTCCAGCGCGCGCTCCGGCTCGCCGCGCTGGTGCGCCGCCTCGGCGGCGGCGAGCAGCGCGGTGGCGCGCAGCGGCGCGTAACGCGCGGCGCGCGCCAGCGCGCGGTCGGCCTCGCCGTAGCGGCCTTCGGCCAGCGCCAGCAGGCCTTCCGACAGGCGCTTGCGGCTGAGCCGGCGGTGCCGGCGCGAGAGCGCGCCGAACGGCCAGCGCAGCGCGCGCCAGAGCACGGTCAACGCGGCCCAGCCGACCAGGATCAGCGCCAGCGCGGCGACCAGCGTGGATTCGATGCGCACGCCGCGGAAGCGCACCAGCACGTAGCCCGGATCGGTGGCGACCCAGTGCCAGCCGAACGCGGCCAGCGCGGCGACCGCGAACAGCAGCAGCAGCCAGCGCCACGGCCTCATGGCGCGGCCTTGCCGGCGGCGCGCGCGGGCTTGAGCGCGTGCACCGCGCGCAGGTCATGCAGTTCCTTCAGCGCGGCGCCGAGCTGCGGCGCCGCCGGCGTTGCGGGTTCGGCGGCGAGGCGCGCCAGCTCGGCGCGCGCCGCGGCCACCGCCTCGGCGTGGCCGTCGAACTGCAGGTCGAGCGTGGCCAGCGCGCGCTTCAGCGCCGCGGCGTAGGCGATGCGGTCGTAGCCGAGCAGCGCGGCCTGCGCCTCGGCGAGATCGAGCGCGGCCAGCTCGCGGGCGAAGCGCGCGTCGGCGCTGGCCAGCGGCGCGCCGTCGTCGCGCGAGACGCGCACCAGCCCGGCCAGCGCGCGGCCGATGCGCGCGAACGCGCCGTCGCCCGCGCCCGCGGTGCGCGGCATGTCCAGCGGCTTCAGCGGCAGCTCCGGCAGCGCGTCGCGCAGGCGCGACAGCGCGGCGAGGTCGACGCCGCGCGCGGCCGGCTTGACCGCGGCCAGCGCGTCGCGCTCGGCGGCGAGGCTCTGGCGCACGCCGGCGAAGGCGGGATCCTCGACGCCGGACAGCGCCTGGTCGGCGAGGTCGTAGGCGGCCAGCGCGCCTTCCGCGTCGTGGAACAGGGCGTAGCGTTCCTTGGCCATGCGCAGCAGCATCTCGGCCTCGTCGAGCAGCATCGCGTCGTGGCCGGACAGGCGCTTCTCGGACAGGTTGGCGACCGCGTCCTCGAGGTTGCGCGCGCGCTCGGACAGGCCGAGCAGCTCCTCGCGCAGCGAGCGGTTGACCGCTTCGGCGTCGCCGAGGCGCTGGCGCAGGCCGCCGCGCTCCTGGCGCATCGCGGTGAGCGCGTCCTCCAGCGTGGCGACGCGCGCATCCAGCGCTGCCGGCGAGCGCCCGCCGCTCTGCGCGGCGGCGTCGCTGCGCGCGCGCTGCCAACTGCCCCAGGCGGCATAGCCGGCCAGCGCCAGCGCGGCCAGCGCCAGCAGCAGGGCCAAAGCGGAAGCGCCGCGGCGGCGCGGGGTGGAAGAGGCGGGGACGGGGCTCGCCGAATCGGAGCCGGGATAGGCGTCGCTCATGCGCGCAATGCTAGCCCGGAACGCGAAAGCGCCGCCAGCCGCGCGGCGCGGCCGCTTCAGCGCGCGTGCGCGGCGGTCGCGGCGGCGAGCAGGTCGGCGGCCAGCGCCGAGCGCGCGCATGCGACATCGGCGAAGCCGGCGCGGCGCGCGGCCGCGGCGAGGCGCGCGCTGCTGACCACGGCGACGCCGCCGGCCAGGCGCGACCACGCCGGCGCGGGCAGCGCCGCGCGCAGCCGCG
>NZ_JBDKSX010000002.1:0-38512 GCF_039680435.1 Mizugakiibacter sp.
AGCGTGCCGCGCATTGGCCGACATGGCTGCACCAGTACAACTGGCACCGTCCCCACGCCAGTCTCGGTTACCAGCCGCCGATCACCCGCATCGGCATGAACAACCTGTTGGGTTTACACAGCTAGCCGCGCAGCAGCAGCACCGTCCAGTACACCGCGATCGCCATCTGCACGGCGAACGCGGTGAAGCGCGCGTTGACCGCCCACACGCGGGTCGAGGCGAGGTGGATCGACGACTGCGCGATGCGCGCGGCGAGCAGCCACCACGCCAGCGGATCGGTCACGCCGCTGCGGCCGCCGACGATGGCGACCACCAGCAGGCCGCCGAAGATCGGCAGGCCTTCGAGGCAATTGGCGTGCGCCCGCGCCAGCCGCTGCATGAAGGGCGACAGGTTGGCGTTGTCCGGCGTGAAGGCGTTGGAGGCGACGCGGCCGAGCAGCACCAGCCGCGAGCGCAGCACCTCCATCAGGACCAACAACGCCAGGGTCCAGGCAATCAGCCCGGTCAGCACCGCAAGCGAAGCACTCGTCATGGCTCTCCCCTTTCGCGACCTGTCGCCGCTCCTGCCGGAGCGGGCCGGCGCGCCCCCGCGGCCGGCGGACCCGATGCTATCGCGGCCGCGATGCCGCGTGCGCGGCAGCCTGCCCGGCGGTCTAACATAGCCCCGCAAGGCCGGCCGTGCGGGCCGGCCCCAGCCATTGCGGAGGCACCATGCGCAGCGTGCACGACTGGTTCGGCGGCTACAGCGCGGACCACCAGAACCCGACCAACCGCGCGATCCACTGGGTGTGCGTGCCGGCGATCCTGTGGTGCGTGATCGCGGCGCTGTGGACGCTGCCGGTGATCCCGTCGCTGATGCGGCCCGGCTTCTGGGCGTTCGCCGCGATGTTCGGCGCGTTCCTGTTCTATTTCCGGCTGTCGCGCGCGCTCGGCGTGGCGATGGCGCTGGCGTTCGTCGCCTTCGGCCTGCTCAGCGCGGCGCTGTACGACGCGCTGGGGCCGGCGCACCTGCTGTGGCTGGCGAGCGGCGGGTTCGTGATCGCCTGGATCGGCCAGTTCGTCGGCCACGCCATCGAGGGCCGCCGCCCCTCGTTCCTCACCGACCTCGCCTACCTGCTGATCGGCCCGGCCTGGCTGATGGGCAAGCTGCTGCGGCGCGCCGGCATCGCCTACTGAACAGCGCGCCTCACGGCGCCGGCGGCCGGAAGCCGCGCGGCCGCACGCCGAGCAGGCGCTCGGCCTCGGCGTTGTCGGCGATCAGGTCGGACTGCAGCCGCGACAGCGGCCCGCGCAGGCGCGGCAGCATTGCCGCCGCCACGCGCTGCGCCCACGCCGGCACGAACAGCGGCAGCGTCCAGGTCGGCACGCTCGCGCGCACGCGCGCGAACATCGCCGCGGCGGTCAGGCGCTCGCCGCCGCCGAACGCCAGCACGCGGCCGGCGCTTTCGGGGCGATCCAGCGCGGCCAGCACGGCCAGCGCGAGGTCGTCGGCGTGCACCGGCTGGCGCAAACCTGCCGCCGCCGGCAGCGGGAACGCGTGCCAGCGCGCGGCGCGGCGCGCCAGCGGGGTGATGCTCTTGTCGCTGCCGGCGCCGTAGATCAGGGTCGGGCGCAGCACCGTCCAGGCGAGCCCGAGCGCCTCGCAGCGCGCGGCGAGGCGGCGCTCGGCGTCGGCCAGCACGCCGGCGATGGCGCGCTCGGCCGGATCAGGCGAGGCGCGCTTGCTGTCCGCGCTCATCGACGACAGCGCGACCACGCGCGGCCGGCCGTCGAACGTCGCGCGTTCCAGCCACGATACGAAGTGGTGCACCGGGCCGAGGCTGACCAGCGCCGCGGCGCCGCGCGGCACCGGCACGGCGTCCGGCAGCGTGCCTTGCCGCCAGCGCACGCCGTCGGCGTCGGCGTGCGCGTCGCGGCTGACCGCGCACACGTCGGCGCCGCGCGCGACCAGGCGCGGCAGCAGGAAGCGGCCGACCTGGCCGCTGGCGCCGAACACGAGATGGGTCATGCGAGCGTGCTTCCGTCCGGGGCGCGCGGTGAAGCGCGCGGCGAACGCCTATCGTAGCCGACGCGCGGTCGAGCCGAACGCGAGGAAGCCCCGCCGGGCGAAGCAAGCGGGCATCCGTTTCGGTACTGCTGCGGGCGCGGCCAGCGCTTCGCGCGCAGGCGCATGCCTCCCGGCGACGCCGGCGCCCGCTTAACGTCTCGCTGCGCGCGACGCGCGTAGCCTATACCGCCCGGGTCTCTTCGTGCCTGCCGCCATGACCCTGCGCTGCCTGTTCGTCGACTTCAACAGCTATTTCGCCTCCGTCGAGCAGCAGGAGAATCCGGCGCTGCGCGGGCGCCCGGTCGGCGTGGTGCCGGTGGAGGCGGACAGCACCTGCTGCATCGCCGCCAGCGTCGAGGCGAAGCGGCACGGCGTCGGCACCGGCACGCTGGCGCGCGATGCGCGCCGGCTGTGCCCCGGCATCGAACTGGTGCTGGCGCGGCCGGCGCTGTACGTGGCCTGGCACCATCGGCTGCTGGCCGCGATCGACCGCGTGATCCCGCTCGGCGTGATCGGCTCGATCGACGAGGTCGCCTGCGAGCTGACCGGCAGCCAGCGCCGGCGCGACCGCGCCGAGGCGCTGGCGCGCGCGGTCAAGGCCGAGATCCGCCGCGAAACCGACGACGGCGCGATCCGCTGCTCGATCGGCATCGCGCCGAACGCGCTGCTGGCCAAGACCGCCTCCGACATGCAGAAGCCGGACGGCCTGGTGGTGATCGAACAGGCCGACCTGCCGCAGGCGCTGCACGCGCTGGAACTGCGCGACCTGTGCGGCATCGGCGCGGCGATGGAAGCGCGCCTGCACGCGCACGGCATCCGCACCATGGCGCAGCTCGCCGCCGCCGGCAAGCTCGCGCTGCGCCGCGCCTGGGGCAGCATCGAAGGCGAGCGCATGTGGGCGCAGTTGCGCGGCGAGTGGCTGCCGCCGCGCGCCAGCGAGCGCGGCTCGGTCGGCCATTCGCACGTGCTGCCGCCGGAGCTGCGCACGCCGCAGGGCGCGCAGGCGGTGGCGAAGAAGCTGCTGGTCAAGGCGGCGCAGCGGCTGCGCGGCTACGGGCTGCTGGCCGGCGCACTGGCGCTGCGCGTGCGCCTGCTCGGCACCGACGCGCGCCTGGAGGCCGACCTCGAATTCGACCCCACCGACGACAGCCGCACGCTGCTGCACATGCTGGCGCGCATGTTCGACGCGCGCGCGCTGCCGCGGCGCGCGCGGCCGCTGTCGGTCAGCGTGACCCTGCACCGCGTGGTCGAGCGCGCGCACAGCTCGCGCTCGCTGTTCGACGACGGCCGCGCCGGCGACGCGCTGAACGCGGTTCTCGACCGCATCAACCGCCGCTACGGCCACAACACGCTGTACTTCGGCGGCATGCACGCGGCGCTGGACGCGGCGCCGATGCGCATCCCGTTCAGCCGCATTCCGGAGGTCGACGTCGAGCGCGACGCCGATCACGAGCTGTGGCTGAAGCGCGCCAACCAGGCCAGGGTGCTGGCCGAGGGCGAGCACCGCCGGGCCGCTTCGCCGCCCCGCGCCGGCACGCGGCGCGACGGCGGCGATGCTAAGCTGCCGCGGTCCGGTTCCGGGGAGGATCGCGCATGATCGCTCGCGTCTGGCGCGGCATCACGCTGAAAGAACAGGCGGACGCCTACCTCGAACACCTGCGGCAGACCGCGCTGCCGTCGCTGGCGCAGCAGCCCGGCCAGCGCGGCGCCTACGTGCTGCGCCGCGTGCAGGGCGAACGCTGCGAATTCCAGATCATCTCGCTGTGGGATTCGCTGGAAGCGATCGGCGCCTGGACCGGCGGCGATCCGAACCGCTCGGTGTACTACCCCGAGGACGAGCGGTTCCTGCTCGACATGGAACCGCTGGTGCGCCACTACGAGATCGCCGACGCGCTGCCGGCCGCCGCGCTGTCGGCGGCGCCCGGGGCAGCCTGAGCGACGCGCCCGGCAACGAACGCCTGTCTCCGTTCCCCACGCCGGCGCGAGGGGAAAGGAATGAGGGACGTCCCGTTTGCAGCGTGCGCTATGGCGCGTTCGGGGTGTCGTCGTCGCTGGCCGCGTAGCGCAGCAGTTTCCAGATCAGCGCCGCGGCGATCAGCATCAGGCCGACGGTGAGGTTGAGGCCGTACATCGCGTGCAGCACCGGGTTCTGCAGCGCGGCGCCCCCCTGCACGAGGAACACGATCAGCTCGGCCAGCGTGCAGAAGCCGCTCAACGCCAGCGCGAAGTTGAGCGCGATGCGCTGGAAGCGCGGCACCGAGGCGAACTGGCGCACGCCGACGTAAAACGCGAGGTACGGCAGCGCGAACCACAGCGCATCCAGGCCGTCGCCGATCGCGAACGCGCCCGCGATCGCCAGCGCGCCCATCGCGAACAGCAGGCGCACGCCGTGGCGGCCGATCCAGTCTTCGCGCGTCGGCGTCGCGTCCATGCTCATTTGCGCTTCGGCATGTACAGGTCGGTGATGGTGCCTTCGTAGACCTCGGCCGCCATGCCCACCGACTCGCTGAGCGTCGGATGCGGGTGGATGGTCAGGCCGATGTCGGCGGCCTCCGCGCCCATCTCGATCGCCAGCGCCAGTTCGGAGATCAGGTCGCCGGCGTGCACGCCGACGATGCCGGCGCCGATCACGCGGTGCGTGGCCTCGTCGAACAGCAGCTTGGTGAAGCCTTCGGTGCGGTCGATGCCGACCGCGCGGCCGGACGCCGACCACGGGAACTTGCCGACGCCGTAGGCGATGCCCTTGTCCTTGGCCTCGCGCTCGGTCAGGCCAACCCAGGCCACTTCCGGGTCGGTGTAGGCCACCGACGGGATCACGCGCGCGACGAACTCGCGCTTGAGGCCGGCGGCGACTTCCGCCGCCACCTTGCCCTCGTGCGTCGCCTTGTGCGCCAGCATCGGATTGCCGACGATGTCGCCGATCGCGAAGATGTGCGGCACGTTGGTGCGCATCTGCGCATCGACCGGGATGAAGCCGCGCTCGCTGACGGCGACGCCGGCCGCTTCCGCACCGATCTTCCTGCCGTTGGGCGCGCGGCCCACCGCCACCAGCACGCGGTCGAAGAACTGCGGCTGCGGCGCGTTCTCGCCCTCGAAGGTGGCCTTCAGTCCCTTCTTCTCCGCCTCGACCCTGGCCACCTTGGTCTTGAGGTGCACGCCGCCGTAGCGCTTGCCGAGGCGCTGCGCCAGCGGCCGCACCAGGTCGGCATCGGCGCCCGGCATCAGCTGATCGGCCATCTCGACCACGGTGACCTCGCTGCCCAGCGCGTCGTACACGCAGGCCATCTCCAGGCCGATGATGCCGCCGCCGACCACCAGCAGGCGCTTGGGCACGTCGGCCAGCATCAGCGCGTCGGTGGAGTCCATCACGCGCGGGTCGTCCCAGGGGAAGCCCGGCAGCTTCAGCGCCTGCGAGCCGGCGGCGATGATCGCCTGCTCGAAGCGGATCAGCTGCGTGCCGTCCTTGCCCTGCACCTCCAGCTCGTGCGGCGAAACGAAGGTGCCGGTGCCCTGCACCACGCGCACCTTGCGCTGCTTCGCCATCATCACGATGCCGCCGGTCGGCTTGGCGACGACGGCGTCCTTGAATGCGCGCAGCTTGGCGAGATCGATCTTCGGCGCGCCGAACTCGACGCCGTGCGCGGCCATGCCGCGCGCTTCCTCGATCGTCGCGGCGGCGTGCAGCAACGCCTTCGACGGGATGCAGCCGACGTTGAGGCAGACGCCGCCGAGGCTGGGATAGCGCTCGACCAGCACGGTGTCGAGGCCGAGGTCGGCGGCGCGGAACGCGGCGGTGTAGCCGCCCGGACCGGAGCCCAGCACCAGCATGCGGCACTCGAGGTCGGCCTTGCGGCCGGTTTCGCGTGCGGCCGCGGGGGCCGCAACAGCTTGGCTCCCTCTCCCGCTGGCGGGAGAGGGCTGGGGTGCGGGTGGAGGCGTCTGCGCGGCAGGCGCCTGCGGCGCCGCCCCCTCACGCCGACCCTCTCCCCGCTGGGGAGAGGGAGCAACGGCAGCCGCCGGCTGCGCGGCCTCGGCCGCACCGGTCTCCAGCACCGCGATCAGCGTGCCCTGCGAGACGGTGTCGCCGACCTTGACCTTCAGCTCCTTGACGGTGCCGGCCGCGCCGGACGGCACTTCCATCGTGGCCTTGTCGGATTCCAGCGTGACCAGGCCCTGGTCCTTCTTCACCGTGTCGCCCGGCTTGACCAGCACCTCGATCACCGGCACGTCGCTGTGGCCGCCGATGTCCGGAACCTTGACCTCGATCGTGCTCATCGGCGCATCCTCACAGCATCGTGCGGCGCAGGTCGGCCAGCAGCGTGCCGAGGAAGGTGGTGAAGCGCGCGGCGGCGGCGCCGTCGATCACGCGGTGGTCGTAGGACAGCGACAGCGGCAGCATCAGCCGCGGTGCGAACGCCTTGCCGTCCCACACCGGCTTCATGTAGCTCTTCGACACGCCGAGGATCGCCACCTCCGGCGCGTTGATGATCGGCGTGAACGCGGTGCCGCCGATGCCGCCCAGCGAGGAGATCGAGAAGCAGCCGCCCTGCATCTGCTCCGGCTTCAGCTTGCCCTCGCGCGCCAGCGCGGCCAGCTCGGCGGTCTCGCGCGCGATCTCCAGCACGCCCTTGCGATCGGCGTCGCGGATCACCGGCACCACCAGCCCGTTCGGCGTGTCGGCGGCGAAGCCGATGTGGAAATACTTCTTGTAGACCAGGTTCTCGCCGTCCAGCGAGCTGTTGAACTCGGGGTACTTCGCCAGCGCCGCGACGCAGGCCTTGATCAGGAAGGCCAGCATGGTGACCTTGACGCCGGCCTTCTCGTTCTCCCTGTTCAGGCGGACGCGGAAGGCCTCGAGGTCGGTGATGTCGGCCTCGTCGTGCTGGGTGACGTGCGGGATCATCGCCCAGTTGCGCGCCAGGTTGGCGCCGGCGATCTTCTTGATGCGCGACAGCGGCTTCGATTCCACCGCGCCGAACCTGGCGAAGTCGACCTGCGGCCAGGGCAGCAGGTTGAGGCCGCCGCCCGTCGCAACCGCGCCGCCGCCGGCCAGCGCCTGCTTGACGAAGGCCTGCACGTCCTCGCGGACGATGCGGTTGCCGCGTCCGGAGCCGCGCACCGCGGCGAGGTCGACGCCCAGCTCGCGCGCGAACGTGCGCACCGCCGGGCTGGCGTAGGGCACCTTGCCGGGCAGCACGCGGTCGGCGTCGAACGCGACCGGCGGCGTGCGCGGACCGCCGCTGGCGGGGGCGGCCGGCGCCGCAACGGGTGCGCCCGGCGTCGGCGCCGCGACGGGTGCGGCAGGCGCCGCCGGGGTGGGTGCGGCGGTCGCCGTCGGCGCGTCGGCCCTGGCCGGCTGCGCGGCCGGCGCGCCTTCGGCGGCCTCGATCAGCGCGACCACGCTGCCCGTCGCCACGGTGTCGCCCACCTTCAGCCGGATTTCCTTGACCACGCCCGCGAACGGCGCCGGCACTTCCATCGTCGCCTTGTCGGATTCCAGCGTGACCAGGCCCTGGTCCTTCTTCACGCTGTCGCCGGGCTGCACCAGCACCTCGATCACCGGCACGTCCGTATGGTTGCCGATGTCCGGAACCTTGGCTTCGCGAATCTCCGGCATTGCTGCCTCCCGGTGGTCTTGGTGGGGGTCCAAGCTGCCAAGTTTCGCCGATTTCGCCGCTTGCCGTCATGTCCCGGTAGTCGTCGCTGCGCGCACGCCGGCGCACGGCTACAGTGGCGCGTCCATCCGACATGGGGAAACATCATGCTGCGCACGCTCTGCCTCGCCCTGCTGTTTGCCTCCACCGCGGCCGCCGCCGCGGACGCGCCGGCGGTACCGCCGCCGCAACGCATCGCGGTGAAGGCCGCGCACTGGATCGACGCCGAAGCCGGCCGCATGCGCGGCGCGGTGGTGGTGGTGATCGAAGGCGACCGCATCAAGGAAGTGCGCGAGGACGGCCAGGCGCCGGCCGACGCCAAGCTGGTCGACCTCGGCGGCGCCACCCTGCTGCCCGGCCTGATCGACGTGCACACGCACCTGACCTCCGACCCGACCGAGATCAAGGGCGACTACTACGAGTCCGTGCTCAAGCGCAGCGCGATCGACAGCGCGATCCTCGCCCACCTCTACGCCAAGCGCACGCTCGACGCCGGCTTCACCACCGTGCGCAACGTCGGCGCCGACGACTACGTCGACGTCGCCCTGCGCAACGCGATCGACCGCGGCGACATCCCCGGCCCGCGCATGCTGGTCTCCGGTCCGGCGATCGGCGCCACCGGCGGCCACGCCGACGACACCACCGGCTACTCGCCGTGGATCGAATTCCACGGCGTCAACGGCGTCGCCGACGGCGTCGACGCGGTGCGCCTGAAGGTGCGCGAGAACGTCAAGAACGGCGCCGACGTGATCAAGTTCATGGCCAGCGCCGGCGTGCTCAGCGCGGAGACCTCGGTCGGCGCGCCGCAGTACACGCAGGAGGAGATGAACGCGCTGGTCGACGAGGCGCACCGCTGGGGCAAGAAGGTGGCCGCGCATGCGCACGGCGCCGAGGCGATCAAGATGGCGATCCGCGCCGGCGTCGATTCGGTCGAGCACTGCAGCATGATCGACGCCGAGGGCCTGAAGCTGGCCAAGCAGCGCGGCACCTGGCTCGACTTCGACGTCTACAACGACGACTACATCCTCGCCGAGTACGCCAAGAAGGGCTTCCCGGCCAGCACCGTCGAGAAGGAGAAACTGGTCGGCCGCCTGCAGCGCGAGAACTTCCGCCGCGCCGTGCAGGCCGGCGAGAAGATGGCCTTCGCCACCGACGCCGGCGTCTATCCGCACGGCTGGAACGGCAAACAGTTCGCCAAGATGGTCGAGTGGGGCATGACGCCGATGCAGGCGATCCAGGCCGCCACCTGGAACGCCGCCGACCTGCTCGGCTGGCGCGACCGCGTCGGCGCGATCAAGCCGGGGCTGTACGCCGACCTGGTCGCGGTGGACGGCGATCCGCTGCAGGACGTCTCGGTCCTCGAGCACGTCGGCTTCGTGATGAAGGGCGGCGCGGTCGACAAGGACGCGCTACGCTGAACGCATGAACCGCGCCGCGCCCGTCCACGCCGCCGAGCGCGTCGCCGTGGACGGCCGCGGCGACGCGGCGGCGCGCGCGCGGCGCCGCACCTTCCTGCTGACCTTGGTGGTGGTCGCCACGGCCATCGGGCTGCTCAGCTTCGGCCACCGCGCGCTGGACGACGTCACCGTCGGCCACGGCGGCCGCTTCGGCACGCTGCTGATCGAGGAAACCACCGGCGCCTACACCGCGGCGCTGCTGCTGCTGCCGGTGATCGCCTGGGCGCGGCGCCACCCGCTCGTGCGCGGCACGATGTTGCGGGCGCTGGCCGCGCACGCGGCCGGCGTCGTGCTGTTCTCGCTGGCGCACACCAGCCTGCTGTGGGCCAGCCGCTCGCTGGTGTTCGCCCTGCTCGGGCTCGGCCGCTACGACTACGGCGACCTGCCGTGGCGTTACGCGATGGAGCTGCCCAACGACGTGATCATCTACGCGCTGATGATCGGCCTGACCTGGCTCGCCGACCGCCTGCGCGTCAACCGCGAGCGCGAACTGCGCGCCGCGCGGCTGGAAGCGGCGCTGGCCGAATCGCGCCTCGACGCGCTGCGCCTGCAGCTCGCGCCGCACTTCCTGTTCAACTCGCTGAACGCGGTGGCGGCGACCATGTACGACAGCCCGCGCGCCGCCGACGAGATGCTGGCGCGCCTCGGCGACCTGCTGCGCGCCACGCTGGCCAGCAACCCCGGCAACGAGCACGCGCTGGCCGAGGAACTGCGCCTGCTCGAGCTTTACCTCGACATCCAGCGCGCGCGCTTCGGCGCGCGGCTGGAGGTGCGCGTGGACGTGCCGGCGGAGCTGGCCGCGGCGCGCGTGCCGTTCCTGCTGCTGCAGCCGCTGGTCGAGAACGCGATCGAGCACGGCGCGGATCCGGCCGACGGCCGCGCCCGCGTCGTGATCGGCGCGCGCCGCGACGGCGACGCGCTGGAACTCGGCGTGCGCGACCACGGCGCCGGCCCGCGCGCTTCGGCGCGCGGCGGCCACGGCATCGGCCTCGCCAACACGCGCGCGCGGCTGGCCGCAATGTACGGCGAGGCCGCCCGCTTCGAGCTGGCGGCAGCCGAAGGCGGCGGCAGCGTCGCCCGCGTGCGCCTGCCGCTGCGCCGCGCGGAGGCCTGAGGTGCCGCGCGTGCTGATCGCCGACGACGAGGCGCCGGCACGCGCCAAGCTGCGCCGCTATCTCGCCGAAGCGCCCGACTTCGAGGTGGTCGGCGAGGCCGACGGCGGCCGCAGCGCGCTCGAGCAGGTGGCGGCGCTGAAACCGGACGTGCTGTTCCTCGACGTGCAGATGCCCGACATCGACGGCTTCGGCGTGGTCGAGGCGCTGCCGGCGGACGCGCTGCCGCGCATCGTGTTCGTCACCGCGCACGACGCCTATGCGCTGCGCGCCTTCGAGGTGCACGCCTTCGACTACCTGCTGAAGCCGGTCAGCCCGCAGCGCTTCGCCGCGCTGCTGGCGCGGCTGCGCGCCGACGCGGCGCCCGCCAGGACCGGCGACGCCGAGACGCGGCTGGCGGCGCTGCTGGAGGCGCTGCCGCAGCCGCAGCGCTACGCCGCGCACCTGCTGCTCGAGGACGGCGGCCGCGCGCGCTTCGTCGAGGTCGAGCGCATCGACCGCATCGAAGCCGACCGCAACTACCTCGTGGTGCACGCCGAGGGCCGAAGCCACCGCCTGCGCGGCACGCTGGAGCGCATGGCCGCGCGGCTGGACCCGGCGCGCTTCCTGCGCGCCAACCGCTCCACGCTGGTGCGCATCGCCGCGGTGCGCGAGGTGACGCCCTGGCCGGACGGCGAATACCGCCTGCTGCTCGGCGACGGCAGCCGCGTCACCTGGACGCGCCGCTACGTCGACGCCGCGCCGCCCAGCCTGTTGCTGCGCCCATAGCGGCGGCGCGGCACCGCTGCAACGCGACAGCACGATCGCCCCGGCAGCGCCGTTCTTGTCTCCCTCTCCCCCGCGGGGAGGGGGGAGAGGGGAAGAGCAATACTGCGTCATCCTGCTCGCGCCGCACCCTCGCCGTGCGATCACGGCGAGGACCGTCCGCGCGCATTCGTCCCGCGTGCCATCTTGTCTCCCTCTCCCCAGCGGGGAGAGGGTGGGAAACAAGCAGCTTCGTGGAATGCGGCAGATGAATCGCCCTGCGCTGCCTTTCCAGCACATGCGCAGTCTCCCAGGCGTCCCGCTCCATCCCCGGCGCCCTCGCCTTCGTCCCAGCCGCCCCGGCTTTCGTCCCCGCGGCCGTGGCCGCACGCGCACGGCGCATCGACAGTGGCGGCGTCCAACGCCGGAGTCCCGCCATGCGCCACGACGACCTCACCGTGCGCGAAGGATTCGCCATCGCCGCCGCCCGCACCGATGCCGAAGCCGGAGGCGGCCCGACGTCCACCCATCGCGACGGTGGAGGCGCTGCCGACCCGGTTGCGACGCCATCCGCGTCGCCCATCGCGACCGCACCGCGCGCCGGCGACGGCAAGGCGCCCGCCACCGCGCCGCCACGCCGCTACGACCTCGACTGGCTGCGCGTGCTGGTCGTGCTGGCGCTGCTGCTGTTCCACAGCGGCATGCCGTTCGTCGCCGAATGGGATTGGCACATCAAGAACGCCGAGACCAGCTCGCTCTTCACCGAATGGATGTACTTCCTGTCGCGCTGGCGCATGGCGCTGCTGTTCCTGATCTCCGGCGTCGGCACCTGGTTCGCGCTGGGCTCGCGCGGCGGCACGGGCTACCTGCGCGAGCGCGCCACGCGTCTGCTGCTGCCGCTGCTGTTCGGCATGCTGGTGGTGGTGCCGCCGCAGATCTACATGGAACGACTGACGCAGGGCGTACCGTACGCGAACTACCTGCAGTTCTGGCCCAGCATCTTCGACCTGGTGCCGTATCCGCAGGGCAACACCAGTTGGCACCACTTGTGGTTCGTCGCCTACCTGTTCTGCTATTCGGCGCTGCTGCTGCCGCTGTTCCTGTGGCTGCGCGGCGAACGCGGCGCGCGTGCGCTGGCGCGGCTGCGCGCCGGCCTGCACGGCTGGCGGCTGCTGCTGCTCGCCGCGCCGCTGGCCGCGGCGCATGCGCTGTACCTGTGGTTCCCGGAGACGCACGACCTGGCGCACGACCCGGCGACGTTCGCGTACTACCTGGCGTTCTTCGCCTACGGCTTCCTGCTCGGCCGCGACGAGGGCGTGTGGTCGGCGATCGAGCGCTACCGCTGGCACGCGCTGCGGCTGGCGTTCTTCGCCCTGGTCGCGCTCGACTACCTGCGCTGGAACAAGCTCGAACCGGGCGACGGCAACCTGCTTGGCATGTTGGGCGAATCGTCGCTGTCGGCGCTGAACGCGTGGTGCTGGGTGCTGGCGGTGCTCGGCTTCGGCAAGCGCTGGCTGAACCGCGACAACGCGCTGCGCCGCTATGCCACCGAAGCGGTGTATCCCTTCTACATCCTGCACCAGACGGTGATCGTGGTGATCGCCTACTACGTCGTGCAGGTGCCGGACGAGTCGATCCTCGGCAAGTGGCTGTTCCTGGTGGCCGCCTCGTTCGCGGCGACGATGGGGCTGTACGAGTTCGCGGTGCGGCCGTACCGCCTCGTGCGCCCGCTGTTCGGCCTGAAGCCCCACGGCGGCACGTTTGGCCACGGCAACGCGGCGTGAGCGGTGCGCGACATGGACCGCGCCGGCCGCGCCTTGGCCCTCGCGCTGCTGAGCGGAGCGCTGCTGGCGGCGGCGCTCCCGGAACCGCCGCCGGTGGCCGCATCGCCTGCGCTGCACGCGACCTGGCGCGCACTGGCGCGGCTTGGCGCGGCGTCCGGCGGATGGCCGCTGGCGGCGCTGCGCGAGGGCGCCGCGCTACCTCGGCGCCTCGCCCTGCACGTGGCGCACGGTCAGCTCGCGCTGCGGGAACGGGATGCTGATGCCCTCGGCGTCGAAGCGCTCCTTGATCGCGCGCAGCAGGCCGGTCTGCACGTTCCACACGTCGGTGGTGCGCACCCATGCGCGGATGCACAGGTCGACGCTGCTCTCGGCCAGCCGCTGCACGGCGACGTCGGGCGCGGGATCGCGCAGGATGCGCGGATCGGCCTCGATCAGCGCGCGCACCGCCGCCGCCGCGCGGCCGATGTCGTCGCCGTAGCCGATGCCGACGACCAGCTCGATGCGGCGCGTGCCGCGCCGGTTGAAGTTGATGATCGCGTCCGAGCCGACCTTGGCGTTCGGCACCGCCGCCTCGCGGTTGTCGGGCAGGATCAGCGCGGTGTACATCAGGTCGACGCGCTCGACCGTGCCCGTCAGGCCGGCCACCTGCACGACATCGCCGGCGCGGAACGGGCGGAACAGGATCAGCAGCGCGCCCCAGGCCAGGTTCGACAGCGAGCCCTGCAGGGCCAGGCCGATGGCGAGGCCGGCGGCGCCCAGCGCGGCGATCAGCGAGGTGGTCGGCAGCCCGGCGAAGTCCAGCGTCGCCACCGCCAGCACGGCGATCAGCATGCCGTACAGCAGGTTGCGCAGGAAGCCGGTCAGCGTCGGATCGACGCGCGCGCGCTCCATCGCGCGGCGCAGCAGGTTGGCGAGGCGCGCGGCCAGCCACGCGCCGGCCAGCAGCACCAGCAGCGCGGCCACGCCGCGCAGCGCGTAGTGCAGGGCCTCGTGCGGCAAGTCGGGAAAACCGATGCGCTTGAGGAAATCGGTCATGGCGGCGTGCGGACGGTAGCGTGCGGCCTGCAAGCCTACCATCGGCGCGGCGCTTCCTAGTGGCCGCTTTCCTCGATCCCCACCACTCTGCCCTCGGACACGGTGATGGTCACGACCTTGTCGCCGACCCGGTACTGCCAGCGCTCGCCGCGCGCGGCGCCGAACACGTTCTCGACCGGCTCGATGTAGTCCGGCTTGCCGGCGATCTCCAGCACGCGCGTTGCCGAATCGCCCACCGTGATCACGCGATTGCCGAAGCGGATCGTGCCGGACGCCGCGGCGGCGGACATCGCGAGGCACAGCACTCCGCCCAAACACCACTGCGGGATGCGAAGCATGGCCGTCTCCCTGTCGAGAGGACGGCCCCATCATAGCGCCGCGGTTCCGGCCGTGCGGAATCGACGTATGCTGCGCCCCTTTCCGATCAGGGAGCCCGCCATGTACACGCTCCACTACAGCCCCGGCAGCGCCGCCATGCTGGTGCACCTCGTGCTGCTGGAAACCGGTGCGCCGCACGTGTTGACGCGGGTCGACCTCGAGGCGGGCGAGCAGCGCAGCCCGGCCTATCTCACGCTGAATCCGCACGGCAAGGTGCCGACGATGATCGTCGACGGCGCCCCGTACGCCGAAGCGGCGGCGCTGGCGATGCTGCTGGCCGAGCGCCATCCCGAGGCGCAACTCGCACCCGCCGCGGGCGAGCCGGCGCGCGCCGCCTACCTGCAGTGGATGTTCCACCTGGCCAACGCGCTGCAGCCGGCATTCCGCTTGTGGTTCTACCCGCACGACGGCGGCAGCGACGCCGCCGCGGTGAAAGACGCCGCGCGTGCGCGCATCGAGGCGGAATGGACGCACCTCGACGCGCATCTCGGCCGGCACGGCCCGCACCTGCTGGGCGCGCAGCCCAGCGTCGCCGATTTCTACGCCACCATGCTGATGCGCTGGTCGCGCAACATGCCGAAACCCGCGACCGCGTGGCCGCACCTCGCCGCGCTGGCCGCTCGCGTCAAGGCGCGGCCGGCGTGGAAGCGACTCTGCGAAATCGAGGGGCTGGCCGACTGGGCGTGACGCGCGCGCCGCGCGCGAAGCGCAGGCCGTCGGCATCGACGCCGAGCGCGCAGTCGCCGTCGGCGCGGCAATCACGGAACGCATCGTCGCCGGCGCGCGCGACGGCCGCGCAGCCGAGCATGACCAGCAGTGCGATCGCGGATTTCCCGGCGGATCCCCGCGCAACGACTGCGCGCGGGATGCGCGGCTGCGCGCCAGGGCTCAAGCGCGCCCCTTCAGCGTGCGATCTCGATCAACTGCAGCGGCCCGCCGGGCAGGCGCGCGCCGATGCCGGCTTCCAGCCGGTCCAGCTCGCGCAGCGTCGGGCACAGCCTGCGCGCGTCCGGTTCCAGCGTCCGCAAGCGCGCGCGGATGCGCGCTTCCAGCTCCGGCTGCAGGTCGGCGGCACGGTCCTTCAGCGCGGCGGCGCCGGCGAGGTCGCCCTGCATGGCGAGATCCAGCGCCTGTTGCGCGACGTCGGCGCCGACGATCGGCAGGACGTCGGCGGCGACGTTCTGCGCGTAGGTGTCCAGCGCCTCGCCCTGCCAGTCCTTGGTGCTGGTGCTGGCGGCGATGCGCGCCTTCAGCTCGCGCGTGCGCGCGGCCAGGCGCGCATCGAACTGCGGATCGGCGGCGGCCGCGGGCGCGATCGAGGCGACCTGCGCGCGCACCGCCTGCGCGGCGAGATCGGCGCCACGTTCGGCCAGCGTCTTCACCTGCGGCACCAGCGTGCGCACGTTGCGCTCGAACAGCGCGACGCGGTCGCTGTCCTCGGCGTTCAACGCCGCCGGCGCGCCGTCGACGCGCAGCCGGCCGTCGCGCATTTCCACCCGCCGCGGCGCCGGCGCGGCGCGCTCGAAGGTCAGGCCGGAGCCGAGGGTGAGGTCGTAACTGCTGGCGGCGCGGCAGACGTTCCAGGCGGCATCGGCGTCCTGCGGCGACGCGGCGAGGACGGCGAGCAGCGGCAATGCGGCGAGGATCGGCATGGACATCACGCGGCATGAAGACGACGCAGGAGTAGCGCCGCGCGGCGGAATCCGTGCTGAACGCGCTGCCCGGGCGCGCGCCCGCGAGGCGAGCGCCGACGCGACGCGTCCCGCGCCGCGCCGGGATCGACGCATCAGCCGCCGCTACGCTGCTTCAGCGCGGCCAGGTCGGCCAGCACCTGCCGGGAGTTTTCCTTCGGATCGACGTCCGGATAGTGCTTGGCGATCAGGCCCTGCGGGTCGATCAGGAAAGTCTCGCGGCGCGCATAGCTCATGCCCATGTGCGAGGTCAGCACGCCGTAGGCCTTGGCGGTGACCTGGGTGTTGTCGGACAGCAGCGGGAACGGCACGTGGTACTTCTCGGCGAACTTCGCGTGCGAGGCGACGTCGTCCAGGCTCACGCCGAGCACCTCGGCACCGGCCTTGTGCAGGGCGATGATGTCGTCGCGGAAGGTGCACACCTCGGTGGTGCAGCCGGGCGTGAAATCCTTCGGGTAGAAGTACAGCACCACCCACTGGCCCTTGTGGTCGGCCAGCGTGTGCCACTTGCCGTGCTGGTCCTGCAGCTTGAAGTCGGGGGCGGCCTGGCCGTCCTGCGGGGCGCCGGCGGCGGCCGCGTCGGCGGCGAACAGCGGCAGCGGGGCGATCAGCAGGACCAGCAGCAACAGCGAGAGCAAACGGCGCATCGTAGTCACCTCACGGAGCGACGGCGGGATCCCGCCTGGCGAATGCAGGACCGGCCCGGGGCGTCCGAGCTTACGCCAGCGTCCGCCCGGCCGGCATGCGCGGGTTGATCAGCGCGTTCAGCACGTGATCCTCCCAGCGCCCGGCGATGTTCAGGTAGGCGCGCGCGTAGCCTTCGCGCTCGAAGCCGAGATGCTGCAGCAGGCGCGCGCTGCGCTCGTTGCGCGGCATGTGGTTGGCCATGATGCGGTGCAGGCCGAGCGTATCGAACACGTAGGCGATGCCGGCCGCCGCCGCCTCGCGCATCAGCCCGCGGCCTTCCCACTCGCGGCCGAGCGAATAGCCGAGGTAGCAGGCCTGGAACGACCCGCGCACGATCTGGCTGAACTGGCAGATGCCGATCACGCGCTCCGCCTCCGGCGCGAGCACCACCAGCGGCGCCGCCGTGCCGCGCGCGAACGCCGCGCGCAGGTCCGCCGCGCGCGCGCGCCAGCCGGCGACGGTGTAGAACGCGGCATCGCGCAGCGGCTCCCACGGCTCGAGGTGCTCGCGATTGGCGCAGTAGTAGGCCGCGATCGCCGCGGCGTGTTCCGGGCCGATCACGGTCAGCCGCGTGCGCGGCGTGGTCAGGTGGGGGATGGTGTCCATGGCGCCTCCGGCAACGGCGCAGTGTAGCCGCACGCGCGCGCGGCGCCCGCTCAGCCCGCGGGCGTGGCCAGCTCGTCGTAGCCGCGGCCGCGGAATTCGAGCAGGCAGAAGCCGTGCCCGAACGGATCGGCGAACCGCGCGATGCGGCCCCATGGCTGGCTGCGCGGCTCGCCTTCCCGGCGCGCCCCGGCGGCCAGCGCGGCGCGCATCGCCGCCGCGAGGTCGTCGACCACGAAATCGAGGTGCACCGGCGTCCAGTGGCGGCGGTAGTCGCGCGGCGTGCCCGGCGCGGCGGTCGCGGCGCTGCCGGCCGGCTTCGCCAGGAGATAGAGCGGCGCCTCGGCGCCGAGCATCTCCACGCCGCCGGCGCCGAAGCGGCGGCCGACGCGCAGGCCGAAGGCCCGCGTATAGAACGTTACCGCCCGATCGAGATCGTCCACGTCGATGTTGACCAGCAGGCTCGCCATGACGACTTCCGCATGCGTGGGGGTGGCCGGGATGCTCTGATGCCCAAGATCGCACATTCGCACGCCGCCGCCCGCCATGCCCGAACCGACGCGCACTTTCCTGGCCAGCGACCGCCTCGGCTGGCGCCGCTGGCACACCGACGATCTGCCGCTCGCCGTGTCGCTGTGGGGCGACGCGCAGGTGGCGCGCTTCATCCATGCCGACGGAGCGCCGGACGCCGCGGCGATCGCCGCGCGGCTGGCGCGCGAGATCGACACCCAGCGCACGCACGGCTACCAGTACTGGCCGCTGTTCCTGCGCGAGGGCGACGCCTTCGTGGGCTGCTGCGGTCTGCGCCCGTACCGCCCGGAGGCGGGCATCGCCGAGTGGGGCGTGCACCTGCAGCCAGCCTACTGGCGGCGCGGGCTCGCCGAGGAAGCCGGTCGCGCGACGATCGCCTACGCGTTCGACGTGCTCGGACTGCAGGCGCTGTTCGCCGGCCACCATCCGCACAACGATGCGTCGCGGCGCATGCTGGAAAAGCTCGGCTTCCGCTATACGCACGCCGAGCTGTACCCGCCGACCGGCCTGCAGCACCCTTCCTACCTGCTGGCGCGCGCCCCCTGAAGGGCCGCGCGCCGCAGCGTCGCGACGTCAGGGCGCGGCAAGCGCCTTCGGCGAGGGATAGTTGCCGGCGGCCTTCAGGCCGTCGCTCCAGGTGAAGTCGAAGGTGAGCTGGCGCGCGATGGCGCGATCGCTGGCCGGCTTGGAGGCCGAGCTGACGCGCTTGTACAGCACCGACTCGACGTGCAGCGGCCGCATCGTGGCGACGTCCAGGTAGGCGTGGGTCAGGCCGACCAGGTCCGGATACCAGTCGTCCGGCGCCGCCGCGCCCGGCACCCAGGCATCGGCGCCGACCTTCTGGCTGCGCAACTGGTACTTGGCGCGCGCGGCGTCGGCCAGCTCGCCGTAGGCCCAGAACTCGGTGCCGGCCTGGTTCTTCGGCTGGCCGACCCGGGTGATCTGCCAGTCGACCAGCAGTGGCCACGGCTCCGGCGCGGTGGCGCGCCGCCGTACCGAGCCGGCGACATCGCGCGGCGCGCCGTCCCAGGCGCCGAACCAGGCGTTCAGCGTCTGCATCGTGCGCGATTCCAGCTCGCGGCGGACCAGGTCGCGGCGCAGCTCCGGCATCACCGATTCCGCGCCGGCGATGTAGTGCTGGCCGGCTATCGCCTCCTTCAGCCGCGCGTCGGCGTCGACGAAGCCGAAGAAGCGGCCGGAATGGTCGAGCCGCACCGTCAGCGGCATGCACAGCGCGCGGCGACCGGCCTCGCTGGTCGCTTCGGTCCACTGCGCCAGCTTGCCGGACAGCGGCTGCGGATCGCGCGCGCTGAGGATGTAGCCGCCGGCGCCGTCGTCGCGCAACTCGATGGTGTAGCGCAGCGAGCACGGGCCGTTGAAACCTTCGCGCACTTCCACCTGCGCGCTGACCGGCACCGGCCAGGCGAAGCGCAGCTTCTGCGCCGGAGTCAGCGAAACCGCCGGCGCATCCGGCGGCGGAGCCGGCGGTTCCGGCACCTCCGCCTGCGCGGCGAGCGCGAATAGACCAAGCAGAACAGCGACGGGCGCGAGCAGCCCGGTAGCACGACGTTTCATGAGCGATCCCCCCCTGCCGGACACCCCCGTGCCCGCGTCGGCGTGGCGCAATGCCGACCAGTTGCAAGCAAATTGCGCGCCACATTGCGATTATCGACCCGATTCGGCGCCCCCAGCGCAACTTGCGCCGATCATCGCCGAATGCGCAGACATCGCATCCGTTTATCGCCGACGCCAGCGGGCGGTGTCAAGGCCGACCCGCAACGCCCCGCCACCGCGAATTGCCCCAAAGCGCAGGTGTCGGACGCACAGGGGCGGCCGCCGCGCCTTTCGTTCAACGCTTGCCGGGCAGTTCGGGAAAGCGCGCCGGATCGTAGCCGCCGACCTCGAACACCAGCGTTTCCGAGCCGCGCCCCTTCAGCTCGACCTGCATGGTCAGCTTCTTCGCTTTCGCCAGCGCGGCGATGAAGCGTGGATCGTCCTCGATGAAGATCGCCGGCTCGCCGGTGACGGGCAGGTAGGCCTTCCACGGTCTGGGCGGCGCGCCGTCGATGCCGATCGGGATCGCGCAATGGCCGCTGCAGGCGAAGCCGCGGCCGCTGCCGAACAGATACGCGCTCTGGCCCCAGGCGGAGTGCCGGCGCAGCACCAGGCGCACGCGGTCGTCGCCGCCGGGGCGCGAGCTGTAGATCGACGCGGTGATCTGCGTGCCGCCCGACTCCTTGCCGGTCTGGTACGCCCACAGCGCCTGCAGGCGGGCCCTCTCGGCGTTGGCGCTCGCGGTGCGCTCGATCTCGGGCAGGGTCTTCTGCACCGTCGCCGCAGCCTGCGTGCCGGCGAAGTTCGCCACGATGTCCTGGCCGATCGGCACCGCCAGCGCGTAGCGCTGCGTGTTCACCATCGTCTGATACAGCGCGAGCTTCTGCGTCGCCTGCGCCTCGCGCGCGGCCTGCTGCTGCGCGGCGAGCTGCGCCGGCGTGGGCGCGTTGCCGCCTGGCGAGCAGGCGGCGAGCAGCGCCGCGGCGCAGACCAGGGCGGCGGGACGGCATACGCGTGCGGACATCGCTGGGCTCCTGCGGCAATCGCAACGGCGCCAAGCGTGGCCGCCGGGCGCCGCCGACGCAAGCCCGCACGCATACCTTCGGCCCATGACGGCCGCGGCACGCGCGGTTAGCTTCGCGGGATCGACAGCGGAGGCGAACCGATGACCGACCCGGCCTGGCAGCGCGACGTGGAACGCATCGAGACCCTGGTTCCCGCGATCTATGCCTGCATCTCCGGTCCGGCCGGCGCGCCGCGCGACTGGGCGCGCTTCCGCTACCTGCACCGCGCCGACGCGCGCAGCCTGCGCACCGTCGTCGACCCCGACGGCCGCGTGCGCGCCGAGGCGTTCGACACCGACGCCTACATCGCCAACGTCGAGCCGTTCTTCGCCCGCAACGACTTCTACGAGATCGAGATCGAGCAGCGCGTCGAGCGCTTCGGCCAGGTCGCGCACGTGTGGAGCGTGTACGAATCGCGCCCGGCGCCGGATTCGCCGCTGCTGCTGAAGCGCGGCGCCAATTCGATCCAGTTGTTCCACGACGGCGCGCGCTGGTGGGTGGTCAGCACGACCTGGGACAACGAGCGCGAGGGGCTGGCCTTCGACCTGTTCTGAACGGCGCGCCGTACACTAGGCACCTCGCCTCCGCGCACGGACCCGCCGCCATGCCCTCCTTCGACGTCGTCTCCGAAGTCGACAAGCACGAGCTGACCAACGCGGTCGACCAGGCCAACCGCGAACTGAAGGACCGCTTCGACTTCAAGGGCAGCGAGGCGCGCTTCGAGCTGGAAGGCTACGTCGTCACCCAGCGCGCACCCAGCGACTTCCAGCTCAAGCAGATGCTGGAGATCCTGCGCGGGCGGCTGGTCGCGCGCGGCATCGACCTGCGCTGCCTGGACGCCGCCGAACCTGAGACCAACCTCGCCGAGGCGCGCCAGCGCATCACCGTCAAGCAGGGCATCGAGCAGCCGGTGGCGAAGAAGATCATCGCCGCGATCAAGGCCGCCAAGCTCAAGGTCGAGGCGCAGATCAACGGCGACAAGCTGCGCGTCACCGGCAAGAAGCGCGACGACCTGCAGTCAGCCATCGCCCTGCTGCGCAAGACCGAGCTGGACGTGCCGCTGCAGTTCGAGAACTTCCGCGACTGAGGCGCGTCGAGGCCGTCGCGCCCTTCGCCGGGGGTCGCGATGAGGAGATACCCCCAGGAACGACGCGAGCGCGGGGCCACGCAGCTCCCGCCTAGTGCATCCGGCACATGAACGCGCCCACCGGCTTTGCTTTGCTGACGGCCTCGAACGGGGAGCCCGCCATGCGCCGCCATCCGCTGCTGCTGCTCGCACTGCTGTGCGTGGGCGCCACCGCCGTCGCGTCCGCGCGCGAGGACCGCATCCTGATCCTCGGCAATCCCGCCGGCAGCCAGAGCGTGTCCGCCACGGCCGCCGGCGCCCACGCCGAGTACAGCTACAACGACCGCGGCCGCGGCGACCACATCGTCGCCGACTGGAAGCTGGACGCCGCCGGCGTGCCGGTCGAATACACCGGCAAGGGCAACGACTACATGAAGGTGCCGGTGGAGGAATCCTTCCGCCTGGCGAACGGCAAGGCGAGCTGGAGCAACCGCACCGAGCACGGCGAGCGCACGCAAGTCGGCGAGGCGTTCTACATCCCGGCGAACGCGCCGCCGGAGATGCTGGGCGTGCTGGCGCGTGCGCTGCTGAAGGCGCCGGGCCACCGCCTGCCGCTGCTGCCGGCCGGCGAGGCGCGCATCGAAGCCGCCGGCACCGCCGAGGTCCGCGACGCAGCGGGCGCCAAGGTCACGCTCTCGCACTACCGCATCAGCGGCCTCGACTTCACGCCGACGTCGATCTGGCTGACCCGCGACGGCGACACCGCCGCGCTGGTGTCCGGCTGGTTCACCGTGGTGCCGCCGGCGCTGGCCGGCGCGGTGCCGAAGCTGGCGGCGGTGCAGGAACAGGCCGACACCGCCTGGTCGGCGCGCGTCGCGCGCGAGCTGACGCGCACGCCCAAGGGCGACCTGGTGATCCGCAACGCGCGGCTGTTCGATCCGCGCGACCTCCGGGCCACCCCCGGCATGTCCGTATGGATTCGCGGCGAGCGCATCGTGCGCGTCGCCGCCGATGCCGACCTGCATGCCCCCGCGGACGCCGAGACCATCGACGCGCACGGCCGCTTCCTGCTGCCGGGCTTGTGGGACGACCACCAGCACTTCGGCGGCGTCGACGGCGCGCTCGATCTCGCCAACGGCGTCACCAGCGCGCGCGACATGGCCAACGACACCGACGCCTTCCCGAAGCGCGTCGCCCGCTTCGACGCCGGCACCGAGCTGGGCCCGCGCGTGCTCAAGGCCGGCATCATCGACGGCACCGGCGAATTCGCCGGCCCCACCAAGATGCGCGTCGACACCGCCGCGCAGGCGCTGGCCGACGTCGACTGGTATGCCGACCACGGCTACGCGCAGATCAAGATCTATTCCTCGGTGAAGCCGGAACTGGTGCCGGTGATCGCCAACGAGGCGCATGCGCGCGGCCTGCGCGTCAGCGGCCACGTGCCGGCGTTCATGTCGGCGCGCCAGTTCGTCGAGGCCGGCGCCGACGAGATCCAGCACATCAACTTCATCGAGCTGAACTTCCTCTGGCCGCAGGTGCAGGAAACGCGCAACCGCGACCGCTTCATCAAGGTGGCCGAGCACGCGCGCGAGTTCACGCCGGACAAGCCGCAGGTACGCGCCTTCATCGACTTCCTCAAGCGCCACCACACCGTGCTCGACCCGACCATGTCGGTGTTCGAAGGCCTGTTCTGCGGCGATCCCACCGCGGTGCCGCCCGGCCTCGAGGACGTCGCCCCGCGCCTGCCGGCGCAGATCCGCCGCAGCCTGCTGAGCGGCGCGCTGCCGGTGCCGAAGGGCGAGGAGCAGGCCTGGCGCGAGGCGTTCCCGGCCATGCTGCGCCTGCTGAAGGGGCTGCACGACGCCGGCGTGACCACCCTCCCCGGCACCGACGCGCTGGCCGGCTACACCCTGCACGTCGAACTGGAACTGTATGCAAAGGCCGGCATTCCCAACGCCGAAGTGCTGCGCATGGCCACGCTGACGCCGGCCGAGGTGATGGGCGTCGACAAGGATCGCGGCGTGATCGCCGCCGGCAAGCTCGCCGACATGATCCTGGTCGACGGCGACCCGCTGCGCGACATGCGCGACCTGCGCCGCGTCGATCTCACCCTCAAGGGCGGCAAGGTGTTCGAGCCGGCGGCGATCGAGAAGGCGCTGGGGATCGCGCCGCGGGCGCGTTGAGTCGCGGCGGCGAAGCGAGGGGAGCGCCACGGGCGCTGGGCTGAAGCCCACCCTACGGGCCTGAGGGCGCGCAGCGACACCGCCCTCGCACAAGGGCCACGGCACGCACGCATGCCGTGGCGGCAACGCATCAGGCCGGCGTCGCGGTCCGGCGCCCCAGTGCCGGGCCGGCACGCCACGCGATCAGCGCCGCGGCCGTCGCCCACACCAATGCATAGATCCACCACAGGCGCGTCAGATCGGCACCGCCGTAGAAGCGGAACACGTAACCCGCACCGGTCACGTTCACCGCGGCGTGCATCATCATGCACAGCAACACGCTCTCGCGCGCGCCGTTGTACAGCCACGCAAACACCACGCTGGCTGCAAACACCGAAATCAGGAAGCAGGGCACCACCGGCCAGGCGAACTCCTTGCCCATCAGCGGCACGTGCCAAAGCGCCCAGATGGCGCCCAGCACCAGCGCCGCGGAGAGCGGCGTGCGCACGCGCTGAAGCTGCGGCAGCGCGTACCCGCGCCATCCGGGCTCCTCGCCCAACCCGACGAACACCAGCGTAAACAGGAAGCTTGCGAACACTTCCGGCCACTTCTGCCACTGCGCCACGGTGGGCGCGGGCGCGCCCAAGGCGATGTTGATGGCCAGCGACGACGCCAGCAACAACACCGGCAGCAGCAGCGCCACCGCATACCACCGCGGCGCCACCCGCACCCTCACGATGCGCAGGAGCAGACCGCGCACCGCGGGCCAGCCGCCGGCGAGGCCGGACAGGATCAGGCCGGCGACCAGCGGGCCGAGCGGGTTGATTCCGGAGGCCTTGGGCACGCCGAGCAGCGACAGCAGCCACGGGTACCACGAAAGCAGGAAAGCCAACGGAAAGTAGACGCGCAGCGGCTTCTCGCGCGCCAAGCTTCGAATGGACATACCCCCCTCCGGTTCGGATGTCACCGCCATGCGCCGCAATCGGCGGTCAGACGCGCTCGTCGGCTCCCGGTCCGCGATCTTGGCCGGTCGCCATGGCTGAAAGATGCCGCCGCCCACCGAAGGGTTTAAAGGCGCTAGCGCGGTCTCCGATGGGGCGACTGCGGGTGGATGTGCGTCGGGGGCGCGTGCCGCTCCGAGAGCGCCAGCGCGGCCATGGATGCGGTGTGCGGGGCGAGGGTACGCCGCGCCCGCCCCGCCCGAGAGCCGCCTACCCGCTGCGGCCATGCCAGCGGGCCGGAACGACGCGCCGATCGCGTCGTCCGACCGTGGCGAAGGCCGACGAAACCGCCCTTCCCGCATGCCGCGGGAAGCAGACGCTCACACCGTCCACGGCTCCGGCCGCTCGGCGTCGATCTTCCACACCTTGATCGCGCGGGCGACGTCTTCGGGGTTCATCTTGCCGTCGGCGGCCAGCGCGGCGATGGCGGCGTGGGCGATGTGGTAGCGGTCGACCTCGAAGAAGCTGCGCAGGTGCTCGCGGGTGTCCGAGCGGCCGAAGCCGTCGGTGCCGAGCACGACGTATCTCCTGCCTTCCGGCATGAACGCGCGGATCTGGTCGGGGAACGCGCGCACGTAGTCGGTGGCGGCGACGACCGGGCCCGGGCGATCTTCGAGGCACCGGGTGACGTGCGCCTTGCGCGGGGTCTTCGCCAGCGGGTGCATGCGGTTCCAGCGCTCGGCCTCGAAGCCGTCGCGGCGCAGCTCGGTGAAGCTCGGGCAGCTCCAGATGTCGGCGCAGACGCCGAACTCCTTTTCCAGCAGCTCGGCGGCGGCGATCGCCTCGCGCAGGATCGTGCCGGAGCCGAGCAACTGCACGCACGGCACATGCTTGTTCCGGTTCTTGCCCTTGTCCGAGTCCCGAGTCCCGAGTCCCGAGTCCCGGAACAGATACATGCCCTTGATCACGCCCTCCTCGCAGCCCTTGGGCATGTCGGGGTGGGTGTAGTTCTCGTTCATCACGGTGACGTAGTAGTAGACGTCCTCCTGCTCCTGCAGCATGCGGCGGATGCCGTCCTGCATGATCACCGCGACCTCGTAGGAGAAGGTCGGGTCGTAGGCGTGGCAGTTCGGCACCACGCCGAACATCAGGTGCGAGTGGCCGTCCTCGTGCTGCAAGCCCTCGCCGTTCAGCGTGGTGCGGCCGCTGGTGCCGCCGATCAGGAAGCCGCGGCAGCGCATGTCGCCGGCGGCCCAGGCCAGGTCGCCGAAACGCTGGTAGCCGAACATCGAGTAGTAGATGAAGAACGGCAGCATCGGCACGTTGTTGATCGAGTAGCTGCTGGCCGCGGCCATCCACGCCGCCATGCCGCCGGCCTCGCTGATGCCTTCCTGCAGCACCTGGCCCTGCTGGTCCTCGCGGTAGTACAGCAACTGGTCGGCGTCCTGCGGGCGGTACTTCTGCCCGAACGGCGCGTAGATGCCGATCTGGCGGAACATGCCCTCCATGCCGAAGGTGCGCGCCTCGTCGGCGACGATCGGCACCAGGCGCGGACCGATGTCCTTGTTGCGCAGCAGCAGGTTCATGCCGCGCACCAGCGCCATGGTGGTGCTGATCTCGCGCTCGCCGCTGCCGCTGGTGATCTGCGCGAAGGCGTCCAGCTTCGGCGCGGGCAGGCTGGCGCTCTTGCGGCGCCGCTGCGGCAGGGGGCCGCCCAGCGCCTTGCGCCGTTCCAGCATGTACTGCACTTCCGGCGAGTCCATGCCCGGGTGGTAATACGGCACTTCCTCCAGCTTGTCGTCCGGCACCGGGATGTTGAAGCGGTCGCGGAACGCCTTGATCGAGGCGGTGCCCATCTTCTTCTGCTGATGGGTGATGTTCTGCGATTCGCCGGACTCGCCCATGCCGTAGCCCTTGACGGTCTTCGCCAGGATCACGGTGGGCATGCCGGTGGTGTTCACCGCGGCGTGGTAGGCGGCGTAGACCTTGTGCGGATCGTGGCCGCCGCGGTTCAGGCGCCAGATGTCGTCGTCGGAGAGGTTCGCCACCATCTCCTTCAGCTCGGGATACTTGCCGAAGAAGTGCTCGCGCGTGTACGCGCCGCCGAACGCCTTGCACGCCTGGTACTCGCCGTCGACGGTTTCCATCATCAGCTTGCGCAGCAGGCCGTCCTTGTCGCGCGCCAGCAGCGGGTCCCAGTAGGAGCCCCAGATCACCTTGATCGCGTTCCAGCCGGCGCCGCGGAACACGCCTTCCAGCTCCTGGATGATCTTGCCGTTGCCGCGCACCGGACCGTCGAGGCGCTGCAGGTTGCAGTTGACGACGAAGATCAGGTTGTCGAGGCCCTCGCGTCCGGCCAGCGAGATGGCGCCGAGCGACTCCGGCTCGTCGACCTCGCCGTCGCCCATGAAGCACCAGATCTTGCGGTCGGTCTTCGGCATCAGGCCGCGGTTCTCGAGGTACTTCCAGAACTGCGCCTGGTAGATCGCCTGGATCGGGCCGAGGCCCATCGACACGGTCGGCACCTGCCAGAAGTCGGGCAGCAGCCACGGATGCGGATAGGACGGCAGCGAATGGCCGCCGACCTCCATGCGGAAGCGGTCCAGCGTGGCCTCGTCGATGCGGCCCTCGACGAACGCGCGCGCATAGATGCCGGGGCTGGAGTGGCCCTGGTGCAGGATCAGGTCGCCCGGATGCTCGGCGCTGGGCGCGCGCCAGAAATGGTTGAAGCCGACGTCGTACAGCGTGGCCGAGGAGGCGAAGCTGGCGATATGGCCGCCCAACTCGCCCGGCTTGCGGTTGGCGCGCACCACCATCGCCATCGCGTTCCAGCGGATGATCGAGCGGATGCGCCATTCCAGCGCGGCGTCGCCCGGGCTCTTCGCCTCGAGGTGCGGCGGGATCGTGTTGACGTACTCGGTGGTCGGCTGGAACGGCAGGTAGCCGCCGGCGCGGCGCGTCTCGTCGACCATGCGCTCCAGCAGGTAGTGCGCGCGCGCGGTACCGTCGGCGCCGATCACGGCCTGCAGCGATTCGGTCCACTCGCGGGTCTCGACGGGGTCGATGTCCTGGTCGAGGATGTCCTGCAGCTGGTTCATCGTGCTCTCTCCGCGGAGCCGGGGGAGGCGGCGCCGCTCGTTTCGCTGGGTTTGCGCCCCGCGGCCGCGCGGGCAGCGGGGCGGGCTTTCGAGTCTAGCGCCGTGCGCTCGCGCGGCGCCATCCGACCGCCGGCATACGCGCCGCGACCCGCCGGCGCGGCAGAGGGCGCGCGCTCATCGCCGCGCGCCGCGCGCCGCCGCGCGCAACTGCGCGTCCACCGCGGCGAGCGCGGTCATGTTGACCACGCGGCGCACGGTGGACACCGGGGTGAGGATGTGCGCCGGCTTGTCCAGGCCCATCAGGATCGGGCCGATCGACACGCCGTCGGTCATCACCCGCACCATGTTGTAGGCGATGTTGGCGGCGTCGAGGTTCGGCATCACGAACAGGTTGGCGCGCCCGCTCAGCGTGGTGTGCGGGAACATGCGCTGGCGCATCGCCTCGTCCCACGCGGTGTCGGCCTGCATCTCGCCGTCCATCTCCAGGCGCGGCGCGCGCGTGCGCAGGATTTGCCAGACCCGGCGCATCTTCGCCGCGCTGGGGTTGTCGTGGCTGCCGTAGTTGGAGTGCGACAGCAGCGCCACCTTGGGCTCGATGCCGAACAGCTTGAGGCGATAGCTGGCCTGCAGGGTGGCCTCGGCGATCTGCTCGGCGCTGGGATCGACCTGCACGTGCGTGTCGAGGAAGAACCACACGCCGCGGTCGTTGATCACGCCGCACATCGCCGAGGTGCACTGCACGCCCGGATCCAGCCCGAACACGCTGCGCAGGTAGCCAAGCTTCTTGTGGTAGCGGCCGATCAGGCCGCAGATCAGCGCGTCGGCCTCGCCGCGCTCGACCATCAGCGCGCCGATCAGCGTGGGCCGCGAGCGCATCAGGTTCTTGGCCGCCGAAGGCGTGACGCCGCGGCGCTCGGTCAGCGCGTGGTACTGCTGCCAGTAGTCGGCGAAGCGCGGATCGTCGTGGATGTTGGTCAGGTCGAAATCGACGCCCGCGCGCATGCGCAGGCCGAGGCGCTGCACGCGCGCCTCGATGACCTCGGGCCGGCCGATCAGGATTGGACGGGCCAGGCGCTCGTCGACCACGGTCTGCACCGCGCGCAGCACCGTTTCCTCCTCGCCCTCGGCGTAGACCACGCGCTTCGGCTCGGCGCGCGCGCGCTCGTACACCGGCTTCATCAGCAGGCCGGTGCGGTAGATGAACTGGCCGAGCTTCTCGCGGTAGCCGCCGAGGTCGGCGATCGGCCGCGTGGCGACGCCGGACTGCATCGCCGCCTGCGCCACCGCCGGCGCCAGCTTGGTCAGCAGGCGCGGGTCGAACGGGCGCGGGATCAGGTACTCGGGACCGAACCTCGGCGTCTCGCCGGCGTAGGCGCCGGCCAGGTCGGTCGCTTCCATGCGCGCCAGCGCGGCGATCGCGCGCACGCAGGCGAGCTTCATCGCCTCGTTGATGGTGGTCGCGCCGACGTCCAGCGCGCCGCGGAAGATGTACGGGAAGCACAGCGCGTTGTTGACCTGGTTCGGATAGTCCGAACGGCCGGTGGCGACGATGCAGTCGGGGCGGACGCGCTTCGCTTCCTCCGGCAGGATCTCCGGCGTCGGGTTGGCCAGCGCCAGGATGACCGGCCGCTGCGCCATCGCGGCCACCATCTCCGGCTTGAGCACGCCGCCGGCGGACAGGCCGAGGAAGATGTCGGCGCCGGCGACGATCTCGGCCAGCGTGCGCTTGTCGGTGCGGCGCGCGTAGCGCCGCTTGTCCGGGTCGAGGTCGGTGCGGCCCTCGTGCAGCACGCCGTCGCGGTCGGCCGCCAGGATGTTCTCCGGCTTCAGCCCCAGCGCCACCAGCATGTCCAGGCAGGCGATGCCCGCGGCGCCGGCGCCGGCAGTCGCCAGCTTCACGTCGGCGATGTTCTTGCCGACGATCTCCAGCGCGTTCAGCACCGCAGCGCCGACGATGATCGCGGTGCCGTGCTGGTCGTCGTGGAACACCGGGATCTTCATGCGCTCGCGGAGCTTCTTCTCCACGATGAAGCATTCCGGCGCTTTGATGTCCTCGAGGTTGATGCCGCCGAAGGTCGGCTCCAGGCTGGCGATGATCTCGACCAGCTTGTCCGGGTCGCGCTCGCTGACCTCGATGTCGAACACGTCGATGCCGGCGAACTTGCGGAACAGCACGCCCTTGCCTTCCATCACCGGCTTGCCGGCCAGCGGGCCGATGTCGCCGAGGCCGAGCACGGCGGTGCCGTTGGTGATTACCGCGACCAGGTTGCCGCGCGCGGTCAGTTCGGAAACGCTGCGCGGATCCTCGACGATCGCCTCGCAGGCCGCGGCGACGCCGGGCGAATAGGCGAGCGCGAGATCGCGCTGGGTCAGCAGGGCTTTGGTGGGAACGACCTTGATCTTGCCGGCAGGCCCGCAGCGGTGATAGTCCAGCGCGGCCTGCTTGAGTTCCTCGGGGGTAGCCATGGATGGGTATCGGATGCGTCCGCGGCGACGACCGCGGACAGGGGGAATGTCGCTCGCGACTATACCACAGCGGTGCGCAGCGCCCCCGCGCAAACCCGCGCCGTTGCGCGCTTTCCGTGCGCCCGCGCACGTTCGCGCGGCTACAGTCCGGGGGTCAGGTCGGTGGCGTCGACGGCGGTCATGTGGATGCGGTTGGCGAACAGCGAGAACGCCAGCTTGCCGGCCAGTCCGGCAGCCTCGCTCACCCACGGCGGCAGGTACTGCGGCGGCGCGATGAAGCCGGACTCGAACAGCGGCGCCAGCGTGATCGCATCGTGCAGGGTCATCTTGCCGGCGAACAACTGGCGCATGAGGTCGAGCCGGTTGTTCTTCAGCGCCCAGCGGAAGAACGTGTGTACGGTGAGCAGGCCGTGCAGGTAGACGTTGTCCTTGGTGAACGCGGCGCCGCCGGTCGGCGGCACGCCGCGGAACACGCGCTGCGCGGAGTTGAAGCTGTCGACGGCGGTCTGCCCGGCGTCGCGGAAATAGCGGAACACCTCGACGAAATCGGCGCCGTCCAGCGCCATGTCGATGGCGAGGATGCGCAGGCTGATGCGCTTCAGCCGCCCGATGTCGATCGAGCCCGACATCAGTTCGGCGAACACCGCCAGCCCCTCCTGCGTCGCTGTCACGCGCGGCGAGGTGCGCGACAGCGAGGCGAGATAGGGCTGCTCGCGGCCGTTCAGCGCGGTCAGCGAATGCACGAACGCCTCGTGCGCAAGCAACTGGTGGCGGTCGTAGGCGCTGAAGCAGGTCGCCGAGCGCAGGCGGATGCGGGTCGCGCCGGCGGCGGCCTTGGCGGTCAGCTCGGGATCGGCCTCGACCGCGATGCGGCCATGGCCGAAGAACGCGTCCAGCGTCGCCTGCAGCTCGTCGCGCAGCGCTTCGGCGGGAATGCAGTAGGCGGCCTCGTCCAGCGCGAGCTGCGCGCCCAGCTCGTCGGCCAGCGCGACGAAATGGCGCGCGGCGTCGAGATTGCTCGCGTCGCCGCCGGGGATCGCGTCGCCCGGGCGGCCGTACAGCACGATCGCGTGCGACGTCACCGCGGCCGTGCCGACCGCCTCCAGCATCTCGGCGGCGATGCGCCACGAGGTCGCGGTGCGGATCAGGTAGACGCCCGCCGGATGGCCGGGATCGGCGGCGGCGGCGATCGCTTCCAGCTCGGCGCGCTCGCGCGCGAGGTCCGGCCGCGCGTAGTCGACCTGCGGCAGCGCCATGTCGCCGCGCTGTGCGCGCTCGAGGAACGCGCGCTCCACCGCCGCCGGCCACGCCACCGTCGGCAGCACGCGGATGCGCCGCACCGCGGCGACCAGGCGGCGGTCCAGCGCGGCGTGGCGTTCGAGCGCGGGGGAAAGCGCGGCGGCAGACATGCGCGCGAGTCTACTGCGGTGCAACCGGAGCGGGCTGAATGCCGCCGGACGCGAAGCTGGCATCATGCCGGGACGCAGGACCGACTGCCTGCAAGGGGCGCGAAAAAGGCGCAAGTCGTGCCTCGGGCCACGCGGCCTCGGCCACGAGTCGCCGGCACCTGCGGGAGAGGCCTTGGCCCGGATCGCTTGCGCAAGCGGCCCCGCATCATCGCCGCCGTCGTCGCTTCCGCGCTCAGGACGGTCCGTGCTTCTCGCGCGCCCGCCGCCCCAGCGCCTTGCTCGCCGGCCTGGCCCCGGCCTTGCGCTGGAGGCGTGCTTCCAGCGCGGCGGCCTGCTGTTCGCGCTCGTCGTGCAGCTTGAGGTAGCTCTGCCAGCGCCCGGCCGGGAGCTCGCCGGCATCCAGCGCGGCGCGCACCGCGCAGCCGGGCTCGTTGCCGTGGCCGCAGTCGGAGAAGCGGCAGCGCGCGGTCAGCGCCTCGACGTCGGCGAACAGCTCGAGGTTTTCCTCGCCGGTCAGCTTCAGCTCGCGCATGCCGGGCGTGTCGATCAGGCAGCCGCCGCTGGGCAGCTTGAGCAGCGCACGATGGGTGGTGGTGTGGCGGCCGCGGCCGTCGCTGCCGCGCGTGGCGGCGGTGGCCATGCGCGCCTCGCCGAGCAGGGTGTTGGTCAGCGTCGACTTGCCGACGCCGGAGGAGCCGACCAGCACGGCGGTGTCGCCCGGCTTCAGGTACTGCGCCAGCGCGGCGACGCTGGCGGCGTCCTTGCCGTTGATCGCGTGCACCGGCGTGCCCTCGGGCAGGCGCGTCGCCAGCTCGGCCAGCGCGGCATCGACCTGCGGGTACTTGTCGGCCTTGGTCAGCACCACCACGGCCTGCGCGCCGGAGCCTTCGATCAGCAGCAGGTAGCGCTCCAGCCGGCGCGGGTTGTAGTCCTGGTCGAGGCCCATCAGCACGAATGCGTAATCGACGTTGGTGGCGATCAGCTGGCGCTCGTAGCGCTCGCCGGCGGCGGCGCGGGTGAGCGCGCTGCGCCGCGGCAGGAAGGCGACGATGCGCGGCGGCTTGCCATCCTCGACCAGCACGAAGTCGCCGACCGCCGGGCGCGCCGCCGGATCCAGCCCGCGCTTCAGGAACGGCGCCGCCGGCTGCGCGTCGAACACGCGCTCGCCGTCGTGCAGCTCGTAGCCGGCGCGGTGCTGCGCGACCACGCGCGCCAGCGCGCGGCCGCGCGCGATCTCGGCCTCGGCGACGGGATCGCCGCGCCAGCCGATGCCGGCCAGGCGGACGGAAGCGGGTTCGCTCGACATGCGCGGATTATGAAGTACGTCACGCCGCGTAACGAGCTGTAACTCAAGCCCGCGGCGCCGCGGCCGAAACCGTACGGATGTGCGGCCCGCAGCCTGCCGCGGGCCGGCCCCCCTTCCCCCACATCGAGGTCACGACATGAAAGCCCTGATCGCCGCCCTGGCGCTGGTCGCCTTTTCCCTGCCCGCGTTCGCCGACTGCACCGCCGCCAATTTCGCCGTCGACGCGTTCCAGGCGTCGCCGAACCCGCGCGCCAACAAGATCAGCCTGGCCGGCAAGCTGGTGAACAAGTGCAGCGAGCCGGCCGCCGCGCAGATCCGCATCGTCGCCAAGAGCGCCAGCGGCCGCGTGCTCGGCAGCGAGGACGGCTGGCCGGCCGGCACCGCCAACATCGCGCCGGGCCAGAGCGTCAGCTTCGACCTCGGCCCGCTGTTCCGCTTCAGCCCGGAGATGGCCGACTTCTCGGTCAACATCGTCGGCGTGCGCAAGTGGTGATTGCCGCGGCGCAACGTCGTGTAACTCAAGATTCCGCGGGCGCGGCCGATCCGGTGTACGAGGCAGATCGCGTTTGCGCCGCGGCGCAGGCGCGATCGCACCGTCCGGCAACCCGCGAGGTACCGAAGATGAAAGTCCTGATCGTCGCCCTGGCCCTGGCCACCGCCTCCCTGCCTGCGTTCGCCGACTGCACGGCGACCAGCTTCGGCGTCGAGGGCTTCCAGGCCACGCCCAATCCGCGCGAGCGCAAGCTCAGCCTGGCCGGCAAGCTGGTCAACAAGTGCAGCGAACCGGCCGCCGCGCAGATCCGCATCGTCGCCAAGGACGCCGGCGGCCGCGTGCTCAGCAGCGAGGACGGCTGGCCGGCCGGCACCGCCAACATCCCGCCGGGCCAGAGCGTCAGCTTCGACCTCGGCCCGCTGTTCCGTTTCAACCCGGAGATGTCCGAGTTCTCGGTCAGCATCGTCGGCGTACGCAAGTGGTGATCCCCCCCTCACCCCCATCACCACTGACTTCGACGGGGCCTGCGGGCCCCGTTTTTTTGGCCCCGCTTCCGTAGCGGTCGCCCGCACGCAGCCCGGGGCTGCCTGCGCGCCAACCTGGGGTCGCCTGCACGCAGGCCCCTACACCCGCGCGCCGGTAGGAGCCTGCGTGCAGGCGACCGCAACCGCGCCCACGCCTTCGCGCAGGCGCCCGCGTGCGGGCGATTTCGGGCAGGCGCCCGCTCAGTGCAGGGTCAGCAGCTCGCCGAAGCCGGCGATGCGCAGGATGTTGCGTACCGAAGGGCTGCAGTTGACCACGCGGATCTCGGCGCGGTCGCCGCCGGCGTGCTCGCGCAGCAGCAGCAGCATGCCCAGCGCCGAGCTGTCCATCTCCTCGGTGCCGGCGAGGTCGATCACGTAGCTGCGCGCGGGCGCGGGCAGCTTCAGGTAGGCGTCGCGGAACTGCTTGTGCACGGAGAAATCGAAGCGCTCCTGCACGCGGATGGTCAGGCAGCCGTGCTCGCGGTCGTGTTCGGCGGTGATGGACATGGGCTTCGGCGCTGCGGCGGTTCCTGGTTCTTTATCGGCGCGCGGACAGGAAGCTTGAGAAAGCGGGACTGGGCCGGAACGTGCGGCGGGTGCAGCGCGAACCGCGATTCGCCGGAACGGCGGCCCGACGAGGGGCGCGCGCCTCGTCTCCCGTCTCCCCGTTCTAAAACAAATCGATCTCGCCGGCGCTCATCGAGGTCTGCAGCGCCGGGCCCTTCTGCCGCGCGCGGGCACGCTCACGCTGCACGTGCAGGCGCTCGCGCAGGCGCTCGGTGCGGGCACGCGCGGCGGCCTGGTCGCGCTCGTCGCAGGCCAGGGCGGCGAGGTCGCGGGTGCATTCGGTGGCGACGCCCTGCAGGTCGACCAGGCCCTGGCGGGTCTGCCGCAGCAGTTGGGTCAGGATGTCCTCGAACTGCAGCGAGCGCACCGTGGTGGCGACGTCGCTGCTGAGGCCGTGGTTGATCGTCGTCACCTCGTCCGCGGCCGCGGCCACGCGCGCCTCGGTGTGGGTGACGTGGTCCATCATGCGGTCGATGTCGCCCTTGGTCGACAGCGCCACGCTGAGGTCCTGCGCGGCGAGCCGGCCGACCAGCCCGCGCAGTTGCTCCATCGCGCCGCGCGCGCGCTCGACGTGGGCGCCGATCTTCTCGTTGAACTGGTTGGAGTGCCGCGCCAGGTTGCGGATCTCGCCGGCCACCACCGCGAAGCCGCGTCCGGCCTCGCCGGCGCGCGCCGCCTCGATCGCCGCGTTCAGCGCCAGCAGGTTGGTTTCCTCGGCGATGGTGTTGACGTTCTTCAGCAGCGCGAACACCGCGTCCATCTCCTCGGACATTTCGTCGATGCGGTAGACGATGCGCAGGCTCTCGCGCGACAGCTCCACCACCAGGCCGACGAAGTGCTCAAGCAGCTCGGTGGTCTTGCCGGTGAAGCCCTGCATCGAGCCGCCGCCGGCGGTGGCCTCCATGATCTGGCGCAGCAGCGCCTGCTGCGCGCCGGTCTTGCTGCTCAGGCCCTCGAAGCCGGAGCCGAGCTGCGCGCCGGCATCGCGGATGATGTCGAGCGCCTGGTGCAGTTCGCGCGCGGCGTGGCCGAGCTCGTCGAGCAGCGCCACGCGCACCTCGTCGAGCGCGTCGCGCATGCCCTCGGCGGCGTCCGTGGACAGCGCCGCGGCGTCCGCCGGCGCCGCCGCCCAGCGGCGGCTGGCGCGGTGCAGCAGCACGATCCAGGCCGCGGTCAGCAGCGCCACCGCCAGCGGCGCCACCCACGGTCGCGCCGAGGCCAGCACCGCCAGCAGCGCAAGCGCGCCCACGCCGAATCCGATCGCCAGTTCGTTCCTGTGCAGCGGCTGCATGGCCGTCTCCTGTGGGCGCGCGGGCTAGCTGCCCGTGCGCGTCCTGCCGTGGGTAATGGGATGTTGTGCGAGCTGCAGCAGGCGCATCGCGATCTCGGGCAATGGCAGCAGCTCCTGCGCCGCGCCGGCCTTCCACGCCGCGCCGGGCATGCCCCAGACCACGCTGGTGGCCTCGTCCTGGGCCAGCGTCGGCGCGCCGGCCTCGCGCAGCTCCTTCAGGCCTTGCGCGCCATCGTCGCCCATGCCGGTGAGGATCGCGCCGACCGCCTGCGCGCCGACGCTGGCTGCGACCGAGCGCAGCAGCACGTCGACGCTGGGCTTGTGCCGGCTGACCGGCGGGCCGTCGTGCAGGCGGCAGACGTAGCGCGCGCCGTCGCGCATCACCAGCAGGTGCTGGCCGCCGGGCGCGATGTAGGCGTGCCCGGGCAGGATCGGCTGGCCGTTCTGCGCCTCGCACACGCGCATCGCCGAGTTGGCGTCCATGCGCGCGGCGAACGGGCCGCTGAACTGCGCCGGGATGTGCTGGGTGATCACGATCGGCGGCGCGTCCGGCGGCATCGCCGCCAACACCACGCGGATCGCCTCGGTGCCGCCGGCGGAAGCGCCGATCGCGATCACGCGCCCGGCCGAGGGCAGCTCCCTGAGCTGCGCGCGCGGCAGCACCGCGTCGGCGTTGAGCTTCGGCGCGGCGCCCAGGCGCGGCACGCTGGCGGTGTAGGCGCGCGGCCGCGCGCGCGCGGCGTCCTTGACCTTGGCGACGATCTCGGCGGCATAGTCGCCGAACGTGCCGCTCAGGTCCGCGCTGGGCTTGCCGACGAAGTCGACCGCGCCAAGCTCCAGCGCGCGCAGCGTCACCTCGGCGCCGCGCGAGGTCAGCGAGGACACCATCACCACCGGCATCGGCCGCAGCCGCATCAGGTTCTCGAGGAAGGTGAGGCCGTCCATGTGCGGCATCTCGACGTCCAGGGTCAGCACGTCGGGTTCGAGCTGCTTGATCCTGTCGCGCGCGACCAGCGGGTCCGGCGCGGTGCCGACCACCTCGATGCCGGCATCCGCCGAAAGCATCTCGGTCAGCATCTTCCGCACCAGCGCGGAGTCGTCGACGATGAGCACGCGTACCTTTGACATCGCTGGCCTCAGAAAAGCTCGACCTCACCCTTTATCGGATCCTTTTCGAGCTGCTTGAGGTAGCCGCGCTCGCGATCCAGGATGGTGCTGTTGTGCATGACGCGCAGCGGGCGCATGCGCGCGCGGCCGCTGTCGGGGAAAAACTGCACGTGCCGCGGGTAGACGTCGCCGACGTCCTCGGCGACCAGGGTCAGGCCTTCGGTGGCGATGTAGCGGCGCACGAACTCGACGTTGCGCCGGCCGACGTCGCTCATCACGCGCGCGCCGCCGAAGATCTTCACCTCCAGCCGCGATCGCACGCCGCCGGCCTTGAGCACGGCGTTGATCAACTGCTCCATGGCGTCGCTGCCGTAGCGCGCGGCGCGGCCGGCGGTGGCGGCCCACGCGCCGCTGTCGCCCGGCGCCGGCTCCGGCAGCATGAAGTGGTTCATGCCGCCGACGCCGCTGGCCGCGTCGCGGATGCACGCCGACACGCACGAGCCGAGCACGGTCACCACCGCCTCGCCCTGCACGGTGACGTAGAACTGGCCGGGCAGGATCTTCACCGCGACCCGCTTGAGGTGCGGGTCCCAGTAGCGGTTGACCTGCTCGAAGCCGGGCAGCACGCGGTTCCGGTCGAAGCCGGACGCGGCCAGCACGTCGGCTGCCGGCGCGACCGCCAGGGCGGTGACCGCGTTCATGCCGCGCTCCTGCGGTAAATGGTGCGGCCGACCAGGCGGAACGCGTCGCTCATGCCGTACAGCGACTCGGAGTGGCCGAGGAACAGGTGGCCGTCCGCGGCGAGCTGGCCGGCGAAGCGCGCGAACAGCCGCTCCTTGGTCGGCTTGTCGAAATAGATCACCACGTTGCGGCAGAAGATCGCGTCGAACGTGCCGCGCATCGGCCACGCTTCCAGCAGGTTCAGCGGCCGGAACGCGATCAGCTCGCGCAGGCGCGGGTGCACCATCGCCTGGCCCGCGTAGCGACCGGTGCCGCGCAGGAACCAGCGCCGCCGGCGCGTCGCGTCGACGTCGTCGAGGCGGTCCATGCGGTAGCTGCCGCGCTGCGCCGCGTCCAGCGCCTGCGGCGAGATGTCGGTGGCGAGGATGCGTGCGTCGGCCGCGCCATGCTTTTCCAGCGCTTCGGCCAGCACCATCGCCAGCGTGTACGGCTCCTCGCCGGTGGCGCAGCCGGCCGACCAGATGCGCACGCGCCCGCCGCGCGCCGCCAGCAGCTTCGGCAGCAGTTCGTCGGCGAGGTACTCGAAGTGGTGCGCCTCGCGGAAGAAGGCGGTGACGTTGGTGCTGATCGCGCTGACCAGCGCGTCCAGCTCCGCCTCGGGCTCGCGGCGCAGCAGCTCGCAGTACTGCGCGAAGCTGGACAGGCCGAGCGCGCGCAGCCGCCGCGCCAGCCGGCCGTACACCAGTTGGCGCTTGTGCTCGCCCAGCGCGATGCCGCATTTCGCCGCGACGAACTCGCGCAGGAAACGGAAGTCGGCGTCGGTGAAGGCGTAGGCATGCTCGGCGGCGAATGCGGTGGCGGCCATGCGTGGGCGTCCGCGCTCAGAATTCCTGCCAGCCGCCAGCCTCGGTTTCCGCAGCGGCGGCCTTGCCGGCGTGGCCGTTGAAGCGCTTGGGCGGCGACAGCGCCAGCGCGTCGGCATCGTCGGCCTCCGGCTCGGCGCGCGGACGCGCAGCCGGCGTGCGCGCGGTGCGGGCGGCCGGCTCCTGCGCGGAAGGCG
>NZ_JBDKSX010000003.1:0-14350 GCF_039680435.1 Mizugakiibacter sp.
CGAGGCTGGCTTCGGTCGGCATGATCTGCGGACCACGGGCCAGCGGCGCGCGCGCGATGTCACCGGGGCGGATGTCGCGCACGCGCGCGCCACCCACCGGGCGGGCGCCGGCGAAGGTGTCGCGCGAGACCACGGTGACGGCGTGCGGCGCGCGCAGGTTCGGCGAGCGCGCGTAATCGTTGCGGCGGTCGGCCTGCAGGTTCACGTAGGTGTTGTTGATCACGGTCTTGTTGATCACCGTGACGTTGGTGACGTTGACGTTGGTGAAGTAGCGGCGGCCGCAGCGGTACGGCGGCACGTAGACGTCGCGCGGACCGAGCGGGAACCAGCCGACCGGGCCGCCGCCGCCGAAGCCGATCGAGAGATTCCATCCCGAACCGCCGACGAAGGCGACCAGCGCCGGCGCGTACACCGGGCGCACGTAGCGCGGCCCCGGCGCCCAGCCCCAGCGGCTGTCGACGTAGACCCAGCGGCCGTAGTGGAACGGCGCGAAGCCCCACGGCGCGTCGTCTACCCAGGTCCAACCCCACGGGTCGATCCAGGCCCAGTGGCCATAGCGGTAGGGCGCCCAGTCGTCGACCACGGTGGCCGGGAACCAGACGTGGCCGTACTCGCGGACCTCGGTCCAACTGCCGTAGTCGTCGAGGTCGTCGACGCCGACCACGTCGGCGGCGACGTAGCGCCGCGAGACGCTGTCGCCGATGCGGCGGTCGCGGTCGAAGCACCAGCGGTCGAACGCGTCCGGCTCGGGCAGGCCGGCGACGTCCACCCGCTGCAACTGCGGGTCGTCGAAGCGGTAGGACTGTCCGGCGCGCACCGGATGGTCGACGCCGCCCTGGCCGTAGACGGTGGCGTCGCCGTCGAACACGGTGACCATCGAGCCGTTGCCGTCGGGGGCGATGTCGACGCGGTATTCGCCGGGCCGCGTCACCACCAGGGCGAGCGTCGGCGTGTCGATCTCGTAGCGCTGCCCGGCGTCGATGCGGCCGACGCGCAGGTTGAGCGTGCCGCTGGACAACTCGACCTGGGCGACGTCGTCGTCGAGGGCGAGGAAATTGAAGGCGCTGCGCTGGCCGAGGCGCAACTGCGCGCCGCCCAGCTCCAGTACCGCCCGCGAGGCTTCGCCGCTGAGCAGGCGGTCGCCCTGCACGATCGGGCGGTTCAGGCTGACCTGGCCCCAGTCGTCGGCGCCGGACGGCGCGAAGCCGACGTCGCCATCGAGGTAGCTGAGGCGCGCCACGCGGTCGGGCGGATCGATGTCCGTATCGATCTGCGCCCGCGCCGGCATCGCGGTCAGCGCGAGCGCGCACAGCGCGCCGTACCAGGCCATCCGCAGCACAGACATCGCGTTCATATCGCCTCCGTAGGCCGCCCGGCGCACGGGCGCGGGGACGGGCCGGGTCGGGCGCGGTCGCGCCGGGGTCCGGCGACGCCATCACAGCGCAGCCGCGCTGAATGCGGACTGGACGGCGCCACGCCGCCACGCCGGCGTTCAGCCCGCGTCGCCGGCCGCGCGGCGCGTTGCCAGCGGCAGGGGCTGTGGCTAACATCGCCGGGCCGGCGGGTGTAGCTCAATGGTAGAGCTGTAGCTTCCCAAGCTACTGACGAGGGTTCGATTCCCTTCACCCGCTCCACCCCCTTCCTGTCACGCATCGGCGACCGGCGGCAGCGGCGCGACGGCACGCCGTTTCCGGAGCGCGCATGAAGATCGCCATCCTCTCGCGCAATCCGCGCCTGCATTCCACCGCGCGCCTGGTCGAGGCGGCACGCTCGCGCGGTCACGTCGCGCGCGTGCTGGATCCGTTGCGCTGCTATATGCGCATCGCGCCCGGCGCGTTCGCGGTGCACTACAAGGGGCGCGAGCTGACCGGTTTCGATGCGGTCGTCCCGCGCATCGGCGCCTCGATCACTTTCTACGGCACCGCGGTGGTGCGCCAGTTCGAGCTGATGGGCGTGTACACGCCGAACGGCTCGGACGCGATCCTGCGCGCGCGCGACAAGCTGCGCTGCCTGCAGTTGCTGGCCGGCGAGGGCCTCGGCATGCCGACCACGGTGTTCGGCGACAACCCCGACGACACCGCCGACCTGCTGGCGATGCTGGGCGAGCCGCCGCACGTGATCAAGCTGAACGAGGGCGCGCAGGGGCAGGGCGTGGTGCTGGCCGAGAAGCGCTCCGCCTCGCAGAGCGTGATCGAGGCGTTCCGCGGCATGTACGCCAATTTCCTGGTGCAGGAATTCATACGCGAGGCCAACGGCCGCGACCTGCGCTGTTTCGTGGTCGGCGGCAAGGTGGTCGCGGCGATGCAGCGCGAGGCTTCGCCGGGCGACTTCCGCTCCAACCTGCACCGCGGCGGCAGCGGCACGCGGGTGCGCCTGAGCGCCGCCGAGCGCGCCATCGCGCTGCGCGCCGCCGAGGTGCTGGGGCTGGAGGTGGCGGGGGTCGACCTGCTGCGCTCGGCGCGCGGCCCGCTGGTGCTCGAGGTCAACGCCTCGCCCGGCCTGGAAGGCATCGAGGCCGTCACCGGGGTGGACGTGGCCGGGGCGATCGTGGCCTACCTGGAGCGGCGGGTGGGCGGCGCGTGACGACGAAACGAGTAGTACGAAGGTCATCGTTGACAGCGTCCATGGCCTGTGCCTAGGATCGGCCCGACGACGCTGGCGGTGGGCGCGGCGTCCGCTTTCAATTACCGGGATCAAGGGGATTGGTCATGAAATTCGGCAAGGTCTTCGCTCTCTTCGGTGTGCTGGCGGCGCTGCAGATCGGCAGCGTGTTCGCCGCGGACAAGATCGATGTGGTGGTCAAGGGCGACACCAAGGACAACTTCGAGGCGGTCGCCGCCGCCGTGCGCAAGCAGATGGAGCCGGGCGGGTATTACCAGTACATCCACGGCGACGAGCGCGGGTTGGTCGAGGAAAAGCTGAACGACATGGCGGCGCTGTTCGAGAATCACCCCACGATCGACCAGATGAGCGCAGACCAAAAGCGCCAGCTCGCGGACGACCAGGAGGCGATCAACGCGACCCTGACGCAGAGGGACAGCAGGCGCAAGGTCTGCGAGAACGTCCGGCCGACAGGTTCGAACATCTCCCGCAGGGTTTGCAGGACTTACGGCGAGATCGAAAGTGAGCGGCAGGACGCGCGGCGATTCATGCAGGACGTCAGCAACTCGCCGCAGTTGCAAAAGGGAGGGTGAAAAGCGTTATCCAGCTCCGGACACACCTCCGAACGGGAAGAACCAGACGGGCAACCGACGGGTCCAAGGCGCCAACGTCCCCACGCATGCAGTATCGTGCGCCGGCCGGCATCGCATACCCGAGGAGCGAGCGTGAAAGCACGACCTGATCGGGGTTTGCCCAAGCCCACAGAGGCCGAGCTGGATATCCTGCGCGTGCTCTGGGACCGTGGTCCGTGCACGGTTCGGGAAGTCCATGAGGCGCTCTACCGCGACCATGGCGCCGGTTATACGACCGCGCTGAAGCTGCTGCAGGTGATGCACGGCAAGGGACTGGTCGTGCGCGACGACTCCCAGCGCGCGCACGTGTTCCGCGCCGCGCTCAGCAAGGAGCGCACCCAGAAGCGCTTCCTGGCCGACATCGTGCAGCGCGTGTTCGACGGATCTTCCTCGCAGCTGGTGCTGCATGCCTTGGGCAGCCAGCAGGCGACGCGGGCGGAGATCGACGAGATCCGCGGCCTGCTGGACCGGCTGGACGAGGAGGCGAAGTGATGGACGCGCTGGTCGCGCCGTTCGCCGATGCCGTGCGCGTGCTTGGCTGGACCCTGCTGCACTTCTTGTGGCAGGGCGCCGTCGTCGGAATCCTGTACGCGCTTGTTCGCACGCGCGTCCCGCGCGGACGCGCGCGCTACGCGCTCGGCCTTGCCGCGCTGGTCGTGCTGGCACTCTGCCCGCTGCTGACCGGCTGGCGGCTGCTCGGCGGCGCCGGCGATGCGGTTGCCGCGACGGACGCGATGGCGTGGGTCGATGGCGCGGCCGTCATCGACGCGGTGCCCGCGGCGATCGCCTGGCGTGGCCTGTTGGGCGCGGCGCTGCCGTGGCTGGTCGTGCTGTGGGCGGTCGGCGTGCTGCTGCTGACCCTGCGCGCCTGGCTGCACTGGCACCAGATCAAGCGTCTGCTGCGCGAAGCCTCGCCGCTGCCGGCGTGGGAGGCGCGCCTGCGCGAACTGAGCCGGCGACTCGGCCTGCGACGGCGCGTGCGGCTGCTGTGCTCGCGACGCGTCGCCACGCCCACGCTGATCGGTTGGCTGCGGCCGGTGATCCTGCTGCCGGCCGCGGTCGCGCTCGGTTTTCCGGTCGCCCAGGTCGAGCTGATCCTGGCCCACGAGCTTGGCCACGTCCGCCGCTGGGACCATCTCGCCAACCTGTTCCAGTTGGTGCTGGAAATCGTGCTGTTCTACCACCCCGTGGTGCACTGGATTTCGCGGGACGTGCGCAACGAGCGCGAGATCTGCTGCGACGAACTGGTGCTCGACGTGACCGGCGGCAGCCGCCGCGTGTACGTCGAGGCGCTGGCCGATCTCGAGGGCTTGCGCGACGGCCACCACGGGCTGGTGCTGGCGGCGAGCGGCGGCGTGCTGGTCGAGCGCGTGCGCCGCATCGCCGGCATGCCGATGGCCGGGGGCGCGGTGCGCCCGCAGGCGCGATTCGTGGTCGGGCTGCTGGCGGCGCTGCTGGCCGCGACCGCCGCCCATTACCAGCTTGCGCGGCTCGACCAGGCGCGCCTGGCCGGCATCACGGCGGCCATCGCGCGCATGCGCGCGGTGCTGGCGCCGCAGCTCGCGCCGCCCGTTACGGTCGTCGACGGCAAGATCGCCGATCTCGTGCCGAGATCGCTGCCGTTGCCGCGCCTGCGCCTGCCGGCGCTGCAGAGCATTGCTGCAGATGCGGCTCCGCTGCCATCGAAGGCGCTGCCGGTCGCCGCGTCGCCCGCCGCGTCGCCCTCCGCGCCGCCGTCCATGGCGCCCACGGCCGCCGTCCACATCGCGTCGGCCGCGTCGCCGCTGTCCGTCGACACGCCGGCGTCGGTCGCGGCCGGTGCTTCCGTGCGCGTGGCGCCGGCACCCCTGTACCTGGCGCGGCCGGCGTATCCCGAGGACGCGCTCGCCAGAGGCGTCGAGGGCGAGGTCGAGTTCGAGTTCGCGCTTGCCGAAGACGGCACGGTGCGCGACGTGCGCGTGGTCGAAGCGAGCCCGCGGGGGCAGTTCGAGGCCGCTGCGCGGCGCGCGCTGGAGCGTTCGCGGTTCTCGCCGTCGGCTTCGGCCGCCGCCGGGCAGCGCTATCGCCGGACGTTCGTGTTCAGCCTGCGCCCGCAGGCCGCGCCGCGGTCCGAACAGTCTCAGATGTCCACCCGCGGCGAGGGGGAGGCGCAGAGCGGCTGCCGCGTCGTCACCGGCTCGCACATCTGCCGGCGCCCCGACGACTTCGGTCCGGCGTTCCAGCCGGAGGTTTACGGCGCCGCACGTGGGATGCCGGTGACCCAGCCCTAAGCGGACGCGTTCCGCGCTTCGTCACGCCTTCATGTGCCGGCCGCAGTCGCGGTCCGGCACGCGGGGCGTGCTGCTCGGAGTTCGAGTCCAGAACCCGCGTGACCGCGCGCACGGTTAACGAATCCGTGAACGCCGTTTAACGCCGATTTAAAGGCCCTCCCCCTATAACGATCCGCACTGTAGTCCTGCTCGACACTCCTAGGTCAGGTCAGGTGACTGGCAGATTACGGTAATCGGGGCAGTAGCTTTAGGCCCGAGCGAGGTGGGTTCCCCCAATGGCACCTCCTCGGGCCTTTTTCTTTGCCCTGCGCCACCTTGCCCCCCTCCCGTCTGAAGTGCCGCTGGCCGCCGCGCAGCGTCGTCGGCCACGGCGGGCCCGAATCCCGTTAAGCTTTCGTCCCGGGCAGCGTCCCAAGGGAGCGCAGCGATGCGAGTGCTGGTAATCGAGGACAACAACGACATCGCCACCAACATCGGCGACTACCTCGAGGACCGCGGGCACGTGGTGGACTTCGCCGGCGACGGCGTCACCGGCCTGCACCTCGCGGTGGTGCACGACTTCGACGTGATCGTGCTGGATCTGACCCTGCCGGGCATGGACGGTCTCGAGGTCTGCCGCAAGCTGCGCCAGGAGGCGCACAAGCAGACCCCGGTGCTGATGCTGACCGCGCGCGACGCGCTGGAGCAGAAGCTGACCGGCTTCGAGTCCGGCGCCGACGACTACATGACCAAGCCGTTCGCCCTGCAGGAACTGGGCGCGCGCCTGGAAGTGCTGGCGCGCCGCGGCAAGGGTCCGCAGAGCCGCGTGCTCAAGGTCGCCGACCTCACCTACAACCTCGATACCCTCACCGTCACCCGCGCCGGCCAGCCGATCCAGTTGAACCCGATCGGCCTGAAGCTGCTGCAGGCGCTGATGGAGGCCAGCCCCTCGGTGGTCACCCGCCAGGACCTGGAGCAGCGCGTGTGGGGCGAGGAACTGCCCGACAGCGATTCGCTGCGCGTGCACATCCACGGCTTGCGCGCTGCGATCGACAAGCCGTTCGACAAGCCGCTGATCCACACGCGCCACGGCATCGGATACCGCATGGTCGACCCGGATGCTGCAATCCCGGCGTAAGCTCCGCAGCCGCATCTTCGTTTCATTCGCGCTGTTCGGGCTGGCGCTGACCTCGCTGTTCGCGGCGGCGACCATCTACATGCGTGCGCGGCTGGAAGACCAGCTGATCAACAACACGCTGCAGCGCGAAGTCGAGAACTTCGTGCAGTTCAAACAGGCGCATCCGGAACCGGACGCACTGTGGAAGCTGTCCACCTTCGACGCGCAGATCTACAGCGCGCGCAAGTTCGCCAACGTGCCGTTCGCCTGGCAGCGCTACGGCACCGGCGTGTACGACATCCGCGACTTCGGCGAGGGCGGCAAGCTGCGCCCGTACAAGCTGGCGGTGTACAAGGACGCCGGCTACTGGGCGTTCCTGCGCCTGGACGTCAGCACGCAGCGGTTGAGCGAGCGCCAGTTGATCACCGCGCTGGGCTTCGCGGTGCTGATCTTCGCCGGTCTGTCGATGCTGATCGGACGCTGGCTGTCGTCGCGGGTGATGAGTCCGGTCAGCGACCTCGCGCGGCGCCTGCGCGCGCTGCGCCGCACCGGCCAGTTCGAGCCGCTGGCGCCGCACTTCGCCGACGACGAGGTCGGCGAGCTGGCGGCGGCGCTGGACGACTACGCCCAGCGCCTGACCGAGCTGGTGCAGCGCGACCGCGAGTTCAACGCCGATGTCAGCCACGAATTGCGCACGCCGCTGGCGGTGATCGCCACCACCACCGAGCTGCTGCTGAACGCGCCCGACCTCAGCGACAAGATGCGCGACCGCCTCAAGCGCATGGAGCGCGCCTCGCGCCAGTCGACCGAGCTGATCGAGGCGCTGCTGCTGCTCTCGCGCGCCGAGCGTTCCGGGCCGATCGACGGCGAGAGCACCGACATCGCCCGCGTTTGCGCCGACGTGATCGACAGCAACCGCCCGCATCTCGGCGGCCGTCCGGTCGAGGTCGACCTGCTCGTCGAGTCGCCGTTGGCGGTGAATGCGCCGTCGTCGGTGGTGGCGGTGGCGCTGAACAACCTGATCGGCAACGCGATCAAGTACACCCCGCAGGGCGAGGTGGTGGTGCGCGTGCAGGATGGCCGCGTGCTGGTCGAGGACACCGGCCCCGGCATCAAGGCCGAGGACGCCGAGAAGCTGTTCCAGCGTGGCGTGCGCGGCGAGAGCGCGACCGGCAAGGGTGCCGGCCTCGGCCTCGCCATCGTGCGTCGGCTGTGCGAGCTGTACGGCTGGGGCGTCAGCCTGCGCCCGCGCGAAGGCGGCGGCGCGGTGGCCACGTTGGACTTCCAGCCGCGGCGCTGACTCCCTCGCCGCGGCCGGTTTTCGTTCCTCGCCTCGCCGTTTGCGACAGTTCCTGCGACGGAGTCCTTGCACGCGGAGCGACGCGGGCGAGCCCGGATCAGGACCAGGCTCTATCGGTGTTCATCCGCGTCGATCCGTGTCCGGGATCCTTGAACGTCCACGGATCGGCTGGCGTGCACGCTTCATATGGTGCTGAAACGCAGCCATGGCGCCCGGCATCGAACACTGCCGCGCCTTCCCGCGGGCTGGCATCGTGCCGAACCTGGCGCCGGGCCCCGACACCTTCCACGTCCTCGTGCGCAGCGGCGCGGCTGATTCGCACGGCCGCACCGCAGGGTGCGGGGTAGGGGGCCTAGGCCCCCCATCGCAACGTCGCCGCAAGAAGCAGTGGTGGGCCAAGGCCCACCATGCACACTGCTCGCAGCGTGCGCTCAGGCGTCCAGCGGCTCCAGCCAGCCGTAACGGTCCGGCGTGCGGCCGTCGAACAGGCCGAAGAACAATTCCTGCATGCGCCGCGTCAGCGGGCCGGCCTTGCCGGCACCGATCGGCTTGCCGTCCACCGAGCGGATCGGCGTGATCTCGGCGGCAGTGCCGCACATGAACACCTCATCGGCGAAGTAGAGGTATTCGCGCGGCATGTCGCGCTCGACCACGGGAATGCCGGCGTCGCGCGCCAGCGTCATCAGCGAATGGCGGGTGATGCCGTGCAGGATCGCGCTCGCCACCGGCGTGGTGTGCAGCGCGCCGTCGAACACCAGGAACAGGTTCTCGCCGGCGCCTTCGCTGAGCAGGCCGGTCGAGGCCAGCGCGATGCCTTCGCCGAAGCCGAGCCGGCGCGCCTCGCGCGCGATCAGCTGGCCGGAAAGGTAGTTGCCGCCGGCCTTGGCGCCGGCCGGAACGGTGTTGGGCGCGAAGCGCTGCCAGCTCGACACGCAGGCGTCGATGCCCTGTTCCAGCACGCCGTCGCCGAGGTAGGCGCCCATCGCCCACGCCGCTACGGCGACGTCGGTGGGCGTCTCCGCCGACAGGCCGAAGCCGCCGAGTCCGCGGAACGCGACCGGGCGCAGGTAGGCCTTGTCCAGCCCGTTCTTCTGCACCACCGCACGGCTCGCGGCGGCGAGCTGCTCGAGCGTGTACGGCATGGCGATGTCGTACACCTTGGCCGAGTGGAACAGGCGCTTGAGATGGTCGGTCAGGCGGAAGATCGCCGGGCCCTTCGGCGTGGCGTAGCTGCGGATGCCCTCGAATACCGACGAGCCGTAGTGCAGCGCGTGCGCCATCACGTGCACGGTGGCGTCGCGCCACGGCTTGATCTCACCGTTGTGCCAGATCCAATCGGGATACGTCTGCGCCATCGTGTGTCCTCCGGGCCAAACCTGCGCATGATAGCAGTCGACGGCGCACCCGCGTCGGCGCTGTCAGAAGCGCAGCCACCAGCAGCCATCGCGCCGCGCCAGCGGAAAGCGCACTTCATGCGGCGCGGGCGTGCCGTCGGCATCGCCCGTGCGGCGCAGCAGCAGCGCCGCCGCGCCGTCGGCGGGCGGCGCGGATGCGCTGGCCGTCGGCGCCGGCGCCGCGTCCTCCAGTTCCAGGCCGGGCAGCGGGCCGTCGACGATCGCGGCCAGCTCGCGCAGGTGCGCGCGCGCCGCCGCACCGTCCAGGCCGTTCCACAGGAACAGCGCGGCCAGCCGATTGGGATCGCGCGCCTCGATCGCCGCCGCGGCGCGCATGCGCACGTCCGCCGGATCGGCGGGGCAGAAGCCGTGTGCCTCGGGTGCGATCGGGATCGCGCCGGCGGCGGCCGCGCTGGCGCCGGCGGCGGGCAGCTGCAGCGCGCGGCAGGGTTGGCCCGAGAACACCGGCTCGCCGCTGGCGCCGATGCAGCGGTAGACCGGCGCGTCCTGCGCCCGCGGCGCGGGCGCCGCGAATGTGCCGACGAGGGCGCCGACGAGGGTGCCGACGATCAGCCGTGCTGGCGCGCCGTGCCGCATCCGCCGAGCGTAGTGCGCGGCGGCACGCGGCGCCAGTTCAGGCGAGCCGTGCCAGCACGGCCTGAGTCGGCCTGGCCAGGTTCAGCGTGTAGAAGTGCAGGCCCGGCGCGCCGCCCTCGAGCAGGCGCCGGCACATCGCCGCGACCACGTCGGCGCCGAATTCGCGGATCGCGTCGGCGTCGTCGGCGTAGGCCTGCATGTTCTTGGCGATCCAGCGCGGGATCTCGGCGCCGCACTGTTCGGAGAAGCGCCGCAGTTGGGCGAAGTTCGCGATCGGCATGATGCCGGGCACGATCGGCACGTCGACGCCCATGCGCCGCGCGGCGTCGACGAAGCGGAAATAGGCGTCGGCGTTGAAGAAGTACTGCGTGATCGCGCCGTTCGCGCCGGCGTCGATCTTGGCCTTGAAGTGGGCGAGGTCGGCGTGCGCGTGCTCGGCCTGCGGATGGCATTCCGGATAGCAGCCCACCTCGATGTGGAACCAGCCGCCGTGCTCGGCGCGGATGAAGGCGACCAGCTCCGAGGCGTAGCGGAAGTCGCCGCTGCGCGCCATGCCCGACGGCAGGTCGCCGCGCAGCGCGACGATGCGGCGGCAGCCCATCGCCTTGTAGCGCGCCAGCAATTCGCCCAGCTCGGCGCGCGTGCCGCCGACGCAGGAAAGATGCGGCGCCGCTTCCAGCCCGTGCACGTCGCGCAGCCGCTGCACCGTCTCCGGCGTATAGGAGAGCGTCGAGCCGCCTGCACCGAACGTCACGCTGACGTACTCCGGCGCATGCGCCTTCAGCTTCGCCGCCGTGCGGTCGAGCTGCGCGCGCTGCTCGTCGGTCTTTGGGGGGAAGAATTCGAAGGAAATGGGAGTGGGAATTGGGAAGTGGGAAGTGGAATTCACGCGCGTTTGCCCCCGGTTTGCTTCGAACTGATGAGGCCATTGAGTTTGACGAGAACCGATTCCATCGCAGACCGGAGTCCATCGTCATAGCCCAAGTAACCCACGTCCTGGCCGAGCCAGAGTTGCGTGTCCAGTTCCATCAGGAAACCACGGGCGATCTGCAGGAAGCGTACATACTCTGCCTTGCTGCCGCGCGCGGCACCTTCGGCAATATTGGAAGGAATACTGGTCACCGCGCGTCGGATCTGACTTTGCAGACCGTACCGCTCCTTTTCCGGCATTCCGTCGGTGACCAGATAAACCTGCCGGACGAGCCGCATGGCTTCCTGCCAGACTACCAACCGGTAATGTCCAGGCTTCAATGCCATGCGGCTTTCCCACTCCCTACTTCCTACTCCCTACTTCCTGCTCTCAGGTCAGTAGCGGTAGTGCTCCGCCTTGTACGGCCCCTCCACAGGCACGCCGAGGTAGGCGGCCTGCTCCGGCGTCAGCCGGGTCAGCTTCACGCCGATCTTCTCGAGGTGCAGGCGCGCGACTTCCTCGTCGAGCCGCTTCGGCAGGCGGTAGACGGTCTTCTCGTAGACGTCCTTGTTCTTCCACAGGTCGATCTGCGCCAGCGTCTGGTTGGAGAACGAGTTGGACATCACGAAGCTCGGGTGGCCGGTGGCGCAGCCGAGGTTGACCAGGCGGCCTTCGGCGAGCAGGAAGATCTCGCGGCCGTCGGCGAACTTGTAGCGGTCGACCTGCGGCTTGATGTTGGTCTTCGCCACGCCCGGCGCCTTGTTCAGGCGCTCGACCTGGATCTCGTTGTCGAAGTGGCCGATGTTGCAGACGATGGCCTGGTCCTTCATCTTCGCCATGTGTTCCAGCGTGATCACGTCCTTGTTGCCGGTGGTGGTGACGTAGATGTCGCCGCGGCCGAGCGTCTCCTCGATCGTGGTCACCTCGAAGCCTTCCATCGCCGCCTGCAGGGCGTTGATCGGGTCGATCTCGGTGACGATCACGCGCGCGCCGAAGCCGCGCAGCGAATGCGACGAGCCTTTGCCGACGTCGCCGTAGCCGCACACCACCGCGACCTTGCCGGCCACCATCACGTCCATCGCGCGCTTCAGGCCGTCGGCCAGCGACTCGCGGCAGCCGTACAGGTTGTCGAACTTCGACTTGGTCACCGAGTCGTTGACGTTGATCGCCGGCACCAGCAGCTTGCCCGCCTCCATCATCTGGTACAGGCGATGCACGCCGGTGGTGGTTTCCTCGGAGACGCCGCGCCAATCCTTGACCACGCGCGTCCAGAAACCGGGGCGCTCCCTGGCGACGCGCTTCAGCAGGTTCTTGATGATCTGCTCTTCCTCGGAAGACGCCGGCTCGTCCACCCACTTCGAGCCCTGCTCCAGTTCGTAGCCCTTGTGGATCAGCAGGGTGACGTCGCCGCCGTCGTCGACCACCAGCTCGGGGCCGGTGTCGCCGTGGGTGACGGCGTCCAGCGTGCAGTCCCAGTATTCCTCCAGCGTCTCGCCCTTCCAGGCGAACACCGGCACGCCGGCCCTGGCGATCGCCGCGGCGGCGTGGTCCTGGGTGGAGAAGATGTTGCACGAGGCCCAGCGCACCGAGGCGCCAAGGTCGACCAGGGTCTCGATCAGCACCGCGGTCTGGATGGTCATGTGCAGCGAGCCGGTGACGCGCACGCCCTGCAAGGGCTTCTCGGCGGCGTACTTGCGGCGGATCGACATCAGGCCCGGCATCTCGTGCTCGGCGATCTCGATTTCCTTGCGGCCGAACTCGGCGAGGCCGAGGTCGCGGACCTTGAAGTCCTGGCCGGGGGTCTGCTTGACGACTGCGTTCATGGCGTTTGCTCCGTTGGCTTGGCAGCGGGCGCCGTTGTGCAGGGAAGCCGCGCCGAGCCTGGCTCCGGTTCGCACGGAGTCGCAGCGCCCCTCGGCGGGGATGGGAGGGGCGGATTATATCGTTCCCTCCGGATGAAGAGATAGATTGCCGCGGTGGCGGTCGCAGGACGCGTTAGCCTAGGCTCCCCGCACAGGAATGCCCATGGAAGATTCCCGCGACCTCGGTTTCCTGCCGCACGACGCGCCGCTGCGCGAGGACGTGCGCCGCCTCGGCGCGATGGTCGGCGACATGCTCGCCGAGCAGCTCGGCCAGGCGTTTCTCGACGAGGTCGAGACGGTGCGCACGGCGGCGATCCGCCGGCGCGAGGCGCGCGAGCCGCCGGATGCGCTGGCCGGGCGCCTGGGCGGTCTCGCGCCGCAGCGCGCGACGGCGCTGACCCGCGCGTTCTCCACCTACTTCCAGATGGTCAACATCGCCGAGCGCGTGCATCGCATCCGCCGCCGCCGCGACTACCAGCGCGCCGGCGCGGCGCCGCAGCCGGACGGCCTGCACGACGCCCTGCTGCGCCTGCGCGAGGCCGGCGTCGGTCGCGACGAACTGGTCGCGTGGCTGCCGCGCATCGCGGTCGAGCCGGTGTTCACCGCGCATCCCACCGAGGCGGTGCGCCGCTCGCTGCTGGAAAAGGAGCAGGTGATGGTGCGCTGCCTGGTCGCCGACCTCGACGGCCGGCAGACGCCCGGCGAGCGTGCCGTGGGGCTGGCGCACCTGCGCACCGCGCTCACCGCGAGCTGGCAGACCGCCGAGTCTTCGCCGGTGCGGCCGAGCGTGCAGGACGAGATCGATCACCTCGGCTTCTACCTGGCCGACGTGCTCTATCGCGTGCTGCCGGTGCTCTACGAGACGCTGGACGACGCGCTGCGCGCCGTCTACGGCGCCAGCCTCGAACTGCCGACGCTGCTGCGATTCGGTTCGTGGGTGGGCGGCGACATGGACGGCAACCCCAACGTCGACGCCGGCACCATCGCCGCCACGCTGGCCGCGCAGCGCGCGCTGGTGATCGAGCGCTACGCGGCGGACGTCGCCGGGCTGGGGCGCCTGCTCAGCCAGTCGGCGGGGCGGGTCGAGGTCGATGCGGCGATCGGCGCGCGCACCGCGCACTACCGCACGCTGCTGCCCGAGGCGTTCGCGGCGATCCGCCCGCGCCATGCGGACATGCCCTACCGCGTGCTGCTGGCGTTGATCCATGCGCGCCTGCGCGCGACCGCCGCCGGCGACGGGCGCGGCTACGCGCAGGCCGACGCCTTCATCGCCGACCTCGCGCTGATCGCCGACAGCCTGCGCGCGCACAAGGGCGTCCACGCCGGCTGGTTCGCCGTGCGCCGGCTGCTGTGGCGCGCGCGCACGTTCGGCTTCCACCTCGCCTGCCTCGACGTGCGCCAGGACGCGCGCGTGCACGCGCAGGCGCTGGCCGCGGCGCTCGGCGATGCCGATTGGGAGACGCGCGACGCCGCCGAACAGGCGCCGCGGCTGGCGCCGTTCGCCGCCGGCGAAGCGACGCTGCCGCCGGCGGAGGATGCCGTCGGCGCGCGCCTCGACGCGGTGTTCGCCGCGCTCGGCACGGCGCGCGCCGCGCACGGCGATGCCGGGCAGGGACTGTATATCGTCAGCATGGCGCACAGCGCCGCCGACGTGCTGGCGGTGCTGGCGCTGGCGCGCCGCGCCGGCT
>NZ_JBDKSX010000004.1:0-11538 GCF_039680435.1 Mizugakiibacter sp.
GGCCGGCGCCTTGGCCGGGGCCCGGGTCGTGGCCTTGGCCGCGACCTTGCCGCCGCGCGTGCCGCCGCCCCTGCGCCGGCCGGCGTTTTCCGCCGTCGCGCCCGGGCGATGCCGGGACGCTGCGGCATCCTCGACGCGCGCCGCGCGCTCGGCCGGCGACGGCGCCGAGCCCGGCTCGAAACCGGCGACCGGCGACGACGGGATCTCCGCGCGCAGCAGCTTCTGGATGTCGCGCAGGTCGTCGCGCTCGTCGGCGCTGACCAGCGAGATCGCCTCGCCGCCCGCGCCGGCGCGGCCGGTACGGCCGATGCGGTGCACGTAGTCCTCCGGCACGTTGGGCAGCTCGTAGTTGACCACGTGCGGCAGGTGGTCGATGTCGATGCCGCGCGCGGCGATGTCGGTCGCCACCAGCACGCGCACGCGGCCCGCCTTGAGGTCGGCCAGCGCGCGCGTGCGCGCGCCCTGCGACTTGTTGCCGTGGATCGCGGCCGAGCCGATGCCGGCGCGCGCGAGCTGCTCGGCGAGGCGGTTGGCGCCATGCTTGGTGCGGGTGAACACCAGCACCTGGCGCCAGTCGCCGGTTGCGATCAGGTGCGCCAGCAGCGCCGCCTTGCGCGTCTTGTCGACCGGGTGCGCGCGCTGCGCGACGCGCTCGGCCGCGGTGTTGCGCGGCGCCACCTCGACGCTGGCCGGATCGTGCAGCAGGCCCTTGGCCAGCGCGCGGATCTCGTCGCTGAAGGTGGCCGAGAACAGCAGGTTCTGCCGCGTCTTCGGCAGCGCGGCGAGCAGCTTGCGGATATCGCGGATAAAGCCCATGTCGAGCATGCGGTCGGCCTCGTCGAGGACGAGGACCTCGATCGCGGACAGGTCCACGGTGCGCTGCCCGAGATGATCGAGCAGGCGGCCCGGCGTCGCCACCACGATGTCGACGCCGCGGCGGAAGCGCTCCACCTGCGGCTGCATGCCGACGCCGCCGTAGACCTCGGTGGTGGAAAGGCGCAGGTGACGGCCGTAGGTGCGCATCGACTCCGCGACCTGCGCGGCCAGCTCGCGCGTCTGCACCAGCACCAGGACGCGCGGCTTGCGGCCGCCCGCGGGCGCGGCGGCGAGGCGCTGCAGGATCGGCAGCGCGAAGGCGGCGGTCTTGCCGGTGCCGGTCTGCGCCGCGGCGAGCAGGTCGCGGCCGGCCAGCACCAGCGGGATCGCGCGCACCTGCACCGGGGTCGGCGCGTCGTAGCCTTCATCGGCCAGGGCACGCAGCAGCTCGGCGTTGAGGCCGAGATCGGAAAAACTCATGACTGGAACTCCTGAAACCGCCTCGCCGCGCCGAGCGCGGCCGCCGGTTCAGGCCGAGACGTGGGTGATCGCCGCGCGAGGCTTCCGCAGAAATCGGAACGCGCAGGCGAAAGGCGGGAGCGCAACCGGAGCGCCGTGAACGAACTGGCGGAGAGGGTGGGATTCGAACCCACGGTACGGACGAGCCGTACACCGGATTTCGAGTCCGGCGCATTCGACCACTCTGCCACCTCTCCGCGGCCCCTCGCCCACGGCGCGGACGCCGTACGAGGGCCGCGAATGATACGGCGCGGCTCCGATCGTGACAACCGCCGAGGCTTGCGGCATGCTCGCGGCAACCGCCACGACGCCAGGTCATGATCGAATTCGGACACGGCACCCACGTCGGCCTGCGCCGCGAGCACAACGAGGACACCTACTACGCCGACGACGCGCTCGGCCTGTGGCTGGTGGCCGACGGCATGGGCGGGCACGACCACGGCGAGGTGGCGAGCGCGCTGGCGCGCGACCACGTGCTGCGCGAAGCCGGCGCCGGGCGCGACCTGGCCGACGCGGTGCGCAGCGCCGACGAGGCGATCATCCGCCACTCCACGCGGCGCGCCGAGGCGCTGCCGATGGGCACCACCATCGCCGCGCTGCGCATCCGCGACGGCAGCTACGAGGTGACCTGGGTCGGCGACAGCCGCGTGTATCTCTGGCAGGGCGCGCTGCGCCAGCTCTCGCAGGACCATTCCTTCGTGCAGCAACTGCTCGACCAGGGCGCGATCACCAGCGAGGAAGCGCGCGCGCACCCGCAGCGCAACCTCGTCACCCAGGCGCTCGGCGTGACCGATCCGCAGCAGTTACGCGTGGAGACCGTGCGCGGCGCGGTCGAGCCGGGCATGCAGTTCCTGCTGTGCAGCGACGGCCTGACCGAGGAAGTCGACGACGCCGCGATCGCGCGGGTGCTGGCGCGCACCGAGCTGACCGCGCAGGAGTGCGTCGAGCACCTGATCCTGGCCGCGCTGGACGGCGGCGGCAGCGACAACATCACCGCGGTGCTGGTGCGCGTGCGCTGATCCGATCCCGGCGCGCGGTCGCTCAGGCGCCGCCGCCCACCCTGCGCCACACGCTGCCGTTCTTGGCCGCCTTGTCCAGCGCATCCAGCCGCGCCTCGTGCGCGGCGCATTCCTCGGCACTGGCGCGCAACACGCGGGGGCGCGTCAGCGGCACCGCGGCGGCGCGCGCCGCCGCCGCCGCACCCGGCCCCTCGTCCAGCGCGAGCGCCAGCGCGGCCTGGCCGGCGGTCATCGCCAGGTAGACCTCGGCCAGCAACTGCGCGTCGAGCAGCGCGCCGTGGAACTCGCGGTGCGAGTTGTCCACGCCGAGGCGCTTGCACAGCGCGTCCAGCGAATTCTTCTGCCCGGGATAGCGCGCGCGCGCCAGCGCCAGCGTATCGACCACCTCGGCATGCTCGGCGACGCGCCCGTAGTGCGCGCCGGCCAGCGCCAGCTCGGCGTCGAGGAAGCCGACGTCGAAGGTCGCGTTGTGGATCAGCAGCTCGGCGCCATCGACGAATGCCAGCCATTCCTCCGCCAGTTCGGCGAACGCCGGCTTGTCGGCCAGGAAGTCGGCGGTGATGCCGTGCACCGCCACCGCGCCGGGATCGATCGCGCGACCGGGATTGCAGTAGCGGTGGAAGGTGCGGCCGCTGGGGCGGCGCTCGATCAGCTCGATGCAGCCGATCTCGATGACGCGGTGGCCCTGGCTGACCTCGAGGCCGGTGGTTTCGGTATCCAGCACGATCTGCCGCATGCCTGCTCCTGGTTTCGCACGGCCGCGCCGTCCGGGCCGCGGCGATCTAGGCCGACTGCGCGCGGACGCGCTCGGCCGCCTCGCGCGCGGCCTGGTCGACGCGCTCGTTCTCGGCGTGGCCGGCGTGGCCGCGCACCCATTGCCACGTCACTTCGTGGCGCGCCGCCGCCTCGGCGAGGCGCTGCCACAGGTCCTGGTTCTTGACCGGCTTGCGGTCGGCGGTGCGCCAGCCGTTGGCGCGCCAGCGCGGCAGCCATTCCTCGATGCCCTGCTTGACGTACTGCGAGTCGGTGGCGAGGCGCACGCGGCACGGGCGCTTCAGCGCCTCCAGCGCGGCGATCGCCGCCGACAGCTCCATGCGGTTGTTGGTGGTGGCCGGCTCGGCGCCGTCCAGCAGCCGCTCGTGGCCGTTCCAGCGCAGCAGCGCGGCCCAGCCGCCCGGCCCGGGGTTGCCCAGGCAGGCGCCGTCGGTGAACGCATCGACCGTCCGCGCCGCGCTGCTCATGCGCAGGCCCGGTGCGCGCCGGGCGCGAGCGTGCCGGCGCGCGCGCCGACATGCACCGATCGCGGGCGCAGCCGCAGCGGAATCGTCGCCATGCGGCGCTTGCGCGCGATCAGCACGTAGCCGCCGCCAACGGCGTGCAGCCAGCGCGGCTGCGAACGCGAGGTTTCCGCGCGCGGCCACGCCGCGCCGCAGCGGCGCACGGCGTAGACGTCGACCCCGCGCGCGGCCAGCGCGCCGCGCCAGCGTCCCGGCAGGGCCAGCGTCAGCGCCGCGCCCGCGCGCCGCGCGAGCCACGGCTGCCACAGGCTGAGCGGATGCAGCGCGGCGATCAGCGCGATGCCCTGCGGCGCGAGCACGCGCGCCAATTCGTCGGCGATCGCCTCGGGACCGCCGATCGCCTCGGCGGCAAGGCGCACGACCACGGCGCGGAAACTGTCGTCGGCGAACGGCAGCGCGTCGGCGCTGCCGAGCAGATCGCCGCTCAGCGCGCCCGCGTCCACGCGCAATCGCGCCCAGGTCGCCAGCAGCGGCGTCGGCGGCAGCGCCGGCGCGACGCAGGCGTCGACCAGCAGCGCATGCGGCCCGGCCAGCCCGGCCAGCTCCGGCGCGAGCGCGGCGGTCGCGTCCGCGCACAGGGCGCGCAGCGGCGGCGTGGCGTACAGGGCGGCAAGGGTTTCGGGCATGAGCGGAAGCGGTGAGCGTCGTCACGATTGTGCGCGAAAGCGGCCGCAAGGTTAACAGGCGGCTAACTGGCCGGCCGCGGCGCGTTGCTATAGTGCGACGCCTTCACGTCCCGGACCGCCACGTGCTGCGACTGTCCGCGCTGCCCGCGCTCAGCGACAACTACATCTGGCTGCTCGCCGACGCCGCCGGGCAGGCGCTGGTCGTCGATCCGGGCGAGGCCGCGCCGGTCGAGGCGGCACTCGCGCATGACGGCCTGCGCCTGCGCGCCATCCTGCTGACCCACCACCACAACGACCACATCGGCGCCGCCGCCGAGCTGGCGGCGCGGCACGCGGCCACGGTCATCGCGCCGCACGATCCGCGCATCCCGTCCGCCGACCGCCGCGTGGGCGGCGGCGACCGCGTCGCGCTGCCGGCTCCGGCGGCGGATTTCGAGGCGATCGCAGTCCCCGGGCACACGCTCACGCACATCGCCTACGCCGGCGAAGGCGTGCTGTTCTGCGGCGACACCCTGTTCAGCCTCGGCTGCGGGCGCCTGTTCGAGGGCACGCCCGCGCAGATGCTGGCGTCGCTGGATCGCCTGGCGGCGCTGCCCGACGCCACCCGCGTCTGCTGCGGCCACGAGTACACCCTCGCCAACGCCGCGTTCGCGCTCACGGTCGAGCCGGACAACCCGGCGCTGCACGCGCGCATCGCCGAGGCGCGCGCGCAGCGCGCCGCGGGCCGCCCCACCGTGCCGAGCACGCTGGCCGCGGAGCGCGCGGCCAATCCGTTCCTGCGCACGGACGCGCCCGCCGTCGCGGCATGGGCCGCGCCGGCAGGCACGCGCGTGGCGCGCTTCGCCGCGCTGCGCGCGGCCAAGGACACGTTCCGCGCATGATCCGCCGCCTGCTGGCCACGACCGCATCGGCGGCGCTGCTTGCGGCCTGCGCACAGGCGCCGACGCGCGCGCCGGCCCCCGCGCCCGCCGCGCCGCCATCGACGCCGCCGGCGCCGTCCGGCACGACGGCGGCGCCGACGCCAGCGCCCGCCGCGGCCGACGCCTGGGAGCGGCTGCGCCGCAGCTTCGCCATGGACGATTGCGACGGCGACGCGGATATCGCCGCATGGGCGCGCCGCTACGCCGCCGCGCCCGACCGCCTCGAAGCGCAACTGCAGGCAGCGCTGCCACTGCTGCGCTACGTGCAGGAGCAGGCGCAAGCGGCCGGCGTGCCCGGCGAATTCGTGCTGCTGCCATGGGTCGAAAGCGGATACCGCGCCGTGCCCGGCCGCCGCGGCGGCCCAGCCGGCATCTGGCAGATCATGCCGGCGACGGCGCGCGCGACCGGCCTCGCCATCGGCCGCGACTACGACGGCCGCCTCGACGCGCATGCCGCCACGCAGGCAGCCCTGCGGCTGCTGCGCGGGTACGGCGACGAGTTCCGCGATTGGCGCCTCGCCGACCTTGCGTTCAACACCGGCGAGTACAGCGTCAAGCAGATGCTGCGCCGGCATGGCACGCCCGACCCGGCGTCGGCGATCCCCGACCTGCCGATCGGCCCCACCACCCGCGAGCACCTGACCAGGCTGCTGGCGATGGCCTGCATCGTGCGCGAGCCGGCACGCTTCGACGTGCAGTTGCCGCAACTCGACGACGATGCGCGGCTGACCCTGGTGCCGCTGCCGGCGCCGCTCGACCTGCGCCTGGCGGCGCGGCTCGCGGGCGTATCGCTGGATGCGCTGCGCGCGCTCAACGCCGGCTACCGCGGCACGCGCATGGCGACGGATGCGCCGCACCACCTGCTGCTGCCGCGGGATGGTGCCGGACGGTTCCGCGCCGCCTACGCGCTGGCCGACGCCAGCGCCTGGCGCGACTGGGTCGACGCGCGCGTGCGCGCGCCGACCACGCTCGCGGCGCTGGCCGCGTACGGCGACGTGCCCGCCCCCGCGCTGGCCGCGGCGAACGCCGGGGACGCGGACGCGACGCTGGCGGCGGGGCGCACGCTGCTGCTGCCGCGCACGCTGCTCGCGCACGCCGGGGCGCTGCTGGCGCCGATCGAGGCACGCGCGCCGACGCACACCGTGAAGCCGGGCGAAAGCCTGTGGAGCATCGCCCGTCGCTACCGCGTGGACGTCGAGGACCTGCGCGCCTGGAACGGCCTGGGGCAGGCCGCGCTGCGCCCGGGCCGGACGCTCCGCCTGAACGCGCCGGACTGAAACGCACCGTACCCGCGCGCACGGCGGCCCATCCCGCTAAACTTCGCCGGTTGCGGTCCCTGCCGCAGCCAGACCGTATTCGGGAGGAAGCATGGGATTTCTGCACGGCAAGCGCGCCCTGGTCGTGGGCATCGCCAGTCAGCGTTCGATCGCCTGGGGCATCGCCAACGCGATGCATCGCGAAGGTGCGCAGCTCGCCTTCACCTACCAGAACGACAAGCTGAAGAGCCGCGTCGAGGAAGCCGCGGCGGAGTTCGGCTCCAGCATCGTGCTGCCCTGCGACGTCGCCGACGACGCCCAGATCGACGGCATGTTCGACGCGCTGGGCAAGCATTGGGACGGCTTCGACATCCTGGTGCACTCGGTGGCGTTCGCGCCGCGCGAAGCGATCCAGGGCGACTACCTCGACGGCCTCACCCGCGAGGCGTTCGGCATCGCCCACGACATCTCCAGCTACAGCCTGGCGGCGCTGGCCAAGGCGGCGCGGCCGCTGATGAAGGACCGCGCCGGCGCGATCGTGACGCTCACCTATCTGGGCGGTCCGCGCGTAGTCGCCAACTACAACGTGATGGGCCTGGCCAAGGCCAGCCTCGAGGCCAACGTGCGCTACCTGGCCGCCAGCCTCGGCCCGCACGGCACGCGCGTCAACGCGATCTCGGCCGGGCCGATCAAGACCCTCGCCGCCGCCGGCATCTCCGGCTTCCGCAAGATGCTGGAATACGCGGAGAACAGCGCGCCGCTGCGCCGCAGCGTGACCATCGACGAGGTCGGCAACGTGGCCGCCTTCCTGTGCTCCGACCTCGCCTCCGGCATCACCGGCGAAGTCACCTACGTCGACGCGGGCTACAACATCCTCGGCATGGCGCTCTGAAGAAGCCGCGGACGGGCAAACGCGAAGGGGCCGCGCACGCGCGGCCCCTTCTTTTTCCGCAACGCGCGCGTACCGCGTTTACTGCAGGCGGTCTTCGGCGGTCTTGATCTTGGCGGCGCCACGCAGCGCGGCGACGAACTCGCGCACCGCTTCCGCGCCGTACATGCGCCCGAGCTGCTGGCGCAGCATGCTGCGCTCCTGCTGCGCGGCCTTGGCCGGATCGCCCGCGTGCACCGCGTCCAGCGCCACCAGGGCGTAGGCGCCGTGCTCGAGCGGCACCAGCGCGGTGCTCGGCTTGGCCGCGGCCGGATGCGGCATGCGGAACACCGCATCCAGCAGCGCCTGCTCCGGCTGCTGCGCGTCGCGGCCGGTGCCGGCGGCGGTTAGCATCTGCGCGCCCGCGTCGGCGGCGATGGCCTGCAGGTCGCCGCCCTGCTGCAGCTTCGCGTACAGCGTCTGCGCGCGCTGCTTGGCCGCCGCCTCGGCGCGCTCGGCGAGCACGCGCTGGCGGATCGCGTCGCGCACCGCGTCCAGCGGTTTCGGCGTCGCCGCGGTGTGCTTGGCGTCGCGCAGCACGACGATGTGGTTCGGGCCCAGCTCGACCGGATCGGAGGTATTGCCTTCGACCAGCACGGTGTTGGAGAACGCCGCCTCGACCACCTTCGGATTCGCGGCGATGCCCTGGCCGCCGCTGCGCGGGAACGCGTCGGTGGTCTGGATCGTCAGGCCCAACGCCCGGGCCGCGGGCTCGAGCGAGCTCGGATCCTGGTAGATCAGGTCGGTCAGCTTGCCGGCCACTTCGCTGAACTTGCGTTCGCGCTCGGAATCCAGCATCTGCTTGGCCAGTTCGCCCTTGACCTGCTCGAACGGCTTGGCTTCGCCGGCGCGCTCGTCGCGCAGCCAGATCACGTGGTAGCCCTCGCTGGACAGCACCGGATCGGAGACCTGGCCCTTGTGCAGCGCGAACAGCGCCGCCTCGAAGGCGGGGTCGGTGTCGCCCTTGCTGACCCAGCCGAGGTCGCCGCCCTGGCGCTTGGAGCCGAGGTCGTCGGAGTTCTGCTCGGCCAGCTTGGCGAAGTCCGCGCCCGGCGCCTTGGCCTCGGCGTCCAGCTTCTGCGCCTTCTCCAGCGCCGCCTTCTGCTGCGCCGGCGTCGCGTTCGCCGGCACCTTCACCAGGATGTGCGACGCCAGGCGCTGCTCGGGCAGCACGAAGCGCTGCTTCTCGTCCTCGTAGCGCTTCTTCAGCGACTCGTCGTCGATCGTGGCGTCGACCTTGAGGCTGGCGGCGTCCAGTTCGAGGTACTGCAGCGCCACCGTCTCCGGATTCATGAAATCGGACCGGTGCGCATTGTAGTAAGCGGCGATCTCGGCATCGTCGACCGCGCCCTCGCCCTCGCCCGCGCCCGGTGCGGGCAGTTGCACGTAGCGGAAATCGCGGGTCTGCAGTTTCAGGCGCAGGTAGGCGTCGACGTCGGCATCGGTGGCGAACGCGCTGGCTTCGACCGCCTGCGGCAGGGTTTCCGCCTCGAGGTCGGAACGCACGCGTTCCTGGAACGCCAGTGGCGACATGCCTTGCGCCGCCAGCACCGCACGGTAGGCGCCATCGTCGAACTTGCCGTCGACCTGGAACGCGGGGATCGCGGCGATCGCGTCGCGCACCTGCACGTCGGACACCGTCGCGCCGAGTTCCTCGCCGGCCTGCATCACGACCTGGCGATCGATCAGGGCGTCGAGGACCTGGCGCTTGACCTCGGGCTTCTCGAAGTAGCTGCCGTCCAGCTTGTTGCCGCTCTGCTGCTGCGCGCGCTGGCGGTAATTGTCCATCGCGGTGCGGAAGTCCTGCTGGCTGACTTCGTGGCCGTCGACCTTGGCCACGAAGGTATCGGTGCGGGCGACGAAGTACGACTCGATGCCGAAGAACGAGAACACGAAGACCAGCAGGCCGAAGAAGATCTTCGCCAGCCAACCCGACAACAAATTGCGCATTTTGCTCAGCATCGTTCTCGCCCGCTGCAGCGGCCGCCTCGCGGCGGCATATCCGTAAATGGCAAGGGCGCCCCGCGGGCGCCCTTGTCGGTAGGTGGCGGAGTGGACGGGACTCGAACCCGCGACCCCCGGCGTGACAGGCCGGTATTCTAACCGTCTGAACTACCACTCCGCGGCTTGGTGGGTGCTGAGGGGATCGAACCCCCGACCCTCGCCTTGTAAGGGCGACGCTCTACCGCTGAGCTAAGCACCCGACAAAGCGGCTCAGTTTATTGCGTCCTTGAGCGCCTTGCCAGCCTTGAAGGAAGGGACCTTCGAGGCCTTGATCTTGATCGTCTGACCGGTGCGCGGGTTGCGGCCGGTGCGGGCGGCGCGCTTGCGCACGGTGAAGGTGCCGAAGCCAACCAGCGATACGTTGTCGCCCTTCTTCAGGGACTTCTTGACCACCTCGAGCATCGCCTCGACGGCGCGGCCGGCATCGGCCTTGGTCATCCCGGTGCTGTCGGCGACAGCAGTCACGAACTCGGCTTTGTTCATTTAAGACTCCTTCTCAGGATTGTGCGGCCCGCTATGCATGCGCTTCGGGAGAAGCGGCATCCGCCAACGCGCGTCGGGCCCCCATCGGATGCCACTTCGGATCCCCGCAATCGCTCGAAGACGGCGCCTCGGCCAGATCGCGGTCCAACCTTTATACCAGCGCCCCAAAAACCGCGCAACACAAGGCGTGGCGCGCCTTTCAGCGATTCGGCGCCGCGCGCCGCGCGCACGCGCGCAAGGACAAAAAGCAAGTGCCGACGGCAGGATGTCCGCGCGGAAAACGCCATCGCGCCGCATCGCGCACGCGGACGTGCGCGATGCGGCGCGATGCGTATCAGTGGGTGCGCGACGGTGCGCCTTCGCCGGTGCCGTCCTCGTGCGCGGGCTCGATCGGCTTGCCCTCGCCTTCGGCGCGCTGCGGCGCGGGGCCCAGCGGCCGCTCCAGCGCCAGGTCGAGCACTTCGTCGATCCACTTGACCGGCCGGATCTGCAGCGACTCGGTGACGTTCTTCGGAATGTCGGCGAGGTCCTTGCGGTTCTCTTCCGGGATGATCACCGTGGTGATGCCGCCGCGATGCGCCGCGAGCAACTTCTCCTTGAGGCCGCCGATCGGCAGCACGCGGCCGCGCAGCGTGATCTCGCCGGTCATCGCCACTTCGGAGCGCACCGGCACCCGGGTCAGCGCGGACACCAGCGCGGTGCACATCGCGATGCCGGCGCTGGGGCCATCCTTGGGCGTGGCGCCCTCGGGCACGTGCACGTGCAGGTCGTGCTTCTGGTGGAACTCGGGATCGATGCCGAGCCGGTCCGCGCGCGCGCGCACCACCGACAGCGCGGCCTGGATCGACTCCTGCATCACGTCGCCGAGCTGGCCGGTGTGGATCAGCTTGCCCTTGCCCGGCACCACGGTCGCCTCGATGCTGAGCAGGTCGCCGCCGACCTGGGTCCAGGCGAGGCCGGTGACCAGGCCGATCTCGTTCTGCTGCTCGGCGCGGCCGAAGGTGAACTTGCGCACGCCGAGGTAGTGGTCGAGGTTGCGCGCGCTGACGTGCGCGTGCTTCGGCTTCGCCGCCTTCTTCGGCGGCTTCGCCTCGGCTTGCGCGGCCGCGGCCTTGGCGGGCTTGCCCGCCTTGACCGGCTTGCCCGCAAGCGACAGCTCCTTGACCACCTTGCGGCAGATCTTGGCGATCTCGCGCTCGAGGTTGCGCACGCCCGACTCGCGCGTGTAGTAGCGGATGATGTCGCGGATCGCGCTCTCGGACACGGCCAGCTCGTCCGGCTTGAGGCCGTTCGCCTTGAGCTGCTTGCTCAGCAGGTAGCGTTGCGCGATCGCGACCTTCTCGTCCTCGGTGTAGCCCGGGATGCGGATCACTTCCATGCGGTCGAGCAGCGCCGCCGGGATGTTCAGCGAGTTGGCGGTGGCGATCCACATCACCTCGCTGAGGTCGAAGTCGACTTCGAGGTAATGGTCGTTGAAGGCGTGGTTCTGCTCGGGGTCGAGCACTTCCAGCAGCGCCGCCGAGGGATCGCCGCGGAAGTCCATCGCCATCTTGTCGATCTCGTCGAGCACGAACAGCGGGTTCTTCATGCCGACCTTCGACATGTTCTGGATGATGCGGCCCGGCATCGAACCGATGTAGGTGCGGCGATGGCCGCGGATCTCCGCCTC
>NZ_JBDKSX010000005.1:0-13776 GCF_039680435.1 Mizugakiibacter sp.
GTAGGGTGGGCCTTGGCCCACCATCGTTTCTTTCGATGACGTTGCGACGGTGGGCCAAGGCCCACCCTACTGCGCCGGCGCGCGTTCGCGTTGCAGCCGCGCGTCGAAGTTTTTCAGCGCCGTCGCCGCGTAGGCGCGGCAAGCATTGGCGTCGATCAGCGGGTCCGGCCGCTGTCCGCGCGTGCGCGCGTCCAGCCGCTCCCGCAGGTTGGAGGCCGAGGGATGCGGCGTCAGCAGGATGTCGCACGGCAGCGCCGCCACGGTGGCGATCGCGCGGCGGAAATCCTCGGCGCGCTGCGGATGCTGCGGGTCGCCGAAGCGGTAGCCGTCGGCGCTGACCGCGGTCAGGCTGTCCGCGTAGACGACGTGCTCGCAGCGTCCGTGCTCGCACGCATCCCAGGTCCACGACGTGCTGCCCGGCGTGTGGCCGGGCGTGTAGTGCGCGGTGACGCGCAGCGCGCCGAGCGCCAGCGTCGCGCCGTCGGCGATCGTGCGCACATCGCGAACCGCGGGATAGCTCGACGCCACGCCCGCCTGCGGATCTGCGGGATCGACGCCGCCGTGCTCCATCGCGAACGCACCGGACGCGCTGGCGACCACCTGCGCGCCGCGCAGCCGCTGCAGTTGCGCGATGCCGCCGGCGTGGTCGAAGTGCGCGTGCGAGTTGAGGATGTAGCGGATGTCCTCGACACGGAAGCCGAGCGCGCGGATGTGCGCGGCGATCTGCGGCGCCGATTCCGGCAGGTCGCCGTCGATCAGGATCAGCCCGGCCGGATCGGCCAGCAGCACGGCGCTCAGGCCGTGGGTGCCGACGTAATAGGTGCTGCCGTAGATGCGGAACGGCGCCTGCGGCGCATTCCATTCGGCGCGCACGTCGGCGTACGGCGCAGCCGCGAGGGCCGGGCCCCAGGCGAGCGACGCGGCGACGATCAGCGATACGAGTCTGGGCATGGCGCGCTCCGGCGTGGGGGTGCGCGCAGCATGCCCGCTTCGCGCGGCGGCGCAGGGACGTGGCGATGGCGTTTCGCGGGCGCGTCCCATCCGCGCACGAACGGCCTGGCCCTCGCCGCTCCGGGCCTTCCCGTCTCCCCACGCCTCCCGGTTGTATCCGCTAGGGATGGCGACTAGGATCAGGGCGTCAGGAGTTGCGGCGCACCTATGTGCCGGATTCTGCGGCCAGTGCGCCGATCGCGTCCGGGGGGACGTCCAATCGGGAGGCGCAACATGTACCAGTCACTGGCTTGGGCGACCAGCCTTGTCGTGATGGCCGTGGTCGCCATCGTATTCCTCTACTTCGTGGCGTCGTCGCGTACCCGCGCCGACGACGGCGCGCATACGGCATCGGCGCGCTGGCGCAGCGGTATCTTCTGGGGGCTGTCCATCGCGTTCGTGCCGCTGATCGGCTACAGCCTGGTCGACATGCCGTATCCGCTGCCCGGCAACGCATCCGCCAATCCGATCGTGGTGCAGGCGGTCGGGCGGCAGTGGAGCTGGACGCTGTCGCAGGACCACTTCCCGGCCGGGCGGACGATCGAGTTCCACGTCACCGCGGACGACGTCAACCACGGCTTCGGCATCTACGACGACCACCTGCGCCTGGTGACCCAGACCCAGGCGATGCCGGGTTACACCAACATCCTGCGCCACACCTTCGCCACGCCCGGAACCTATCGGGTGCTCTGCCTCGAATACTGCGGTCTTGCCCACTACGCGATGATGACCCAGTTCACCGTCGAGGCCGCTTCCGTCGCGCAATCCCCGGAGGTGCGCCATGACTGACACCACCACCGTTGCCCGGGCCACGCCCGAGGTGCGCCTCTACGCGGCGCTGACCGGCATCGTGCTGCTGCTGCTGATGCTGTTCGGCGTGCTGATGCGCCTGGCCCAGAGCGAATGGATGACGATCGGGCCGGACCGCTTCTACCAGCTCATGACCGCACACGGCATCGGCATGGTCGCCATCGCCACACTCGGCGGCAGCGCGGTGCTGTGGCATTTCCTCGGCCAGCACGTGGCGCTCCGGCGCGGCGCCGCCATCGCCAACCTGGCGTTCTTCCTGGCCGGCGTGGCGGTCGTGCTGTGGAGCATCTTCGCCGGCGGTTTCGCCGGGGCGTGGACGTTCCTGTATCCGCTGCCGGCGCATCCGATGGGCATGTGGACGCGCGGCGCCGCGGCCGGCTACCTGGTCGGCGTGCTGCTGGTCGGGGTGGGCATGCTGGTGTTCTTCCTGGAAACCACGCGCGCCATCCTGCAACGCTACGGCAGCTTCGCCGTCGCGCTCGGCTGGAAGATGCTGCGCAGCGGCGACAAGCGCGACGCGCCGCCGCCGGCGGTGCTGGCGGGGACGGTGGTCAGCATCGCCAACCTGCTCGCGGTGTTCGCCGGCGCGGCGATCCTGACCATGATGCTGATCAACCTGTACCTGCCGCAGTTCGCGATCTCCGCGCTGCTGGCCAAGAACCTGATCTACTTCTTCGGCCACGTGGCGATCAACGCCACGATCTACATGGCGGTGATCGCCGTGTACGAGATCCTGCCGCGCTACACCGGCCATCCGTGGGGCGTGTACCGGGCCTTCGTGCTGGCCTGGAACGCGACCCTGCTGATGGTGCTGGTGGTGTATCCGCACCACCTGTTGATGGACTTCGCCATGCCGCTGTGGGCGGTGATCATGGGCCAGGTGGTCTCCTACACCAGCAGCCTGCCGGTGCTCGCGGTCACCCTGGTCGGCACGCTCGCCAACATCCACCGCAGCGGAATCCGCTGGGATCTGACCTCGGGACTGCTGGTGCTCTCGATCTTCGGCTGGAGCGCCGGCATCGTGCCCGCCGTGATCGACGGCACCATCGCCATCAATCAGGTCATGCACAACACGCTGTGGGTGCCCGGGCACTTCCACTTCTACCTGCTGATCGGCTGCGTGGCGATGATCCTGGCGTTCATCAACTGGCTGTCGCACGAGCAGGCGCCGGCGCGGTTCGGCGTGCTGCAGGGCGGGCTGTTCTGGCTGTACGCCCTGTCTGCGCTCGGATTCGTGCTGATGTTCCTGTACTCCGGCCATGCCAGCGTGCCGCGCCGCTTCGCGGTCCACCTTCCGGAATGGCAAGGATACGACCGCATCGCCTCGGGATTCGCCCTGCTGGTGCTCGCGGCGGCCACCCTGATCGTGCTGCCGGCCGTGCTGCGCATCGCCGGTGGCCGCGGCTCGGGCGCCCGCGCCGCGGGAACCTGACGGAGGCGGCCGGTGCGCACCGCGCTGGCCTGCCTGCTGCTGCTGGTGCTGGCGGTGGCGGCGGCCGCGCGCATGACGCACGGGTTCAGCGCGTTCACCGCCGAGCAGGCGCGGCGGCTGTACGTGCAGGAACGGCAGCCGCTGTTGCCGCAGACGCGGCTGATCGATGCGGCGGGCAACACGCACGCCCTGCGCGAGTGGCTGCAGGCCGACGGGCGCGCCTGGATCGTGGACTTCATCTACACGCGCTGCGAGACGCTGTGCAGCGTGCTCGGCACGCAATACCAGCGCATCCAGGCCAACCTGCGGCGGCGGCACCTCGACGCACGCGTCGGCCTGCTGACGATCAGCTTCGATCCCGCGCGCGACGACGGTCCCGCGCTCGCCGCCTACGCCCGGCGCATGGGCGCCGATCCGGCGATCTGGCGGATCGCGCGCGTGGCCGATCCCGCCGACCTGCCGGGCCTGTTGCGGTTTTTCGGCGTGGTCGTGATCGACGACGGCCACGGCGACTTCCAGCACAATGCCGCGCTGCTGTGGGTGGACGCCTCGGGCCGGTTGAGCCGCATCGTGGATTACGGCGATGCGTGGAGCGATCCGGTGCTGGCGCCGTACCTGGCACCGACTGCGCGGGAGGCGGCCGATGAGCGGCAGCCGTGAACGCGGCGCGCGGATCGCGGCCATCGCCCTGTTCGCGGCGCTCGCCGCGCCGCCCGTGCGCGCCCTGCTCGAAGCGGACATGCGCCTGCACATGCTGGTGCAGTTCCCGCTGCTGGCGGCGGCCGGCGCGCTGGCGGCGGCCGGCCTGCCGTCGGGCTGGCGCGCGGCGATCGCGCGCTGGAATCGCCACGGCATCGCCGGCCTGCTCTGCGCGGCGCTGACGAGCACGTTCTGGATGTTGCCCAAGGCACTGGACGACGCGCTCGTCGAGCCTTGGCTGGACGCCGCGAAGTTCGTTTCGCTCGGCCTCGGCGTCGGCTTCGCCCTGGCGGTGTCGTGGCGGCCCGCGGGCCTGATCGGCCGCGGCGTGTTCCTCGGCAACCTGCTGCCGATGCTGGCCGTGGCCGGCTGGCTGTACCTGGCCGCGCCGCTGCGACTCTGCAACGCCTATCTCACCGGCCAGCAGCAGGCCACCGGCACCGCCCTGATCGCCGCCGCGCTGGTGGCGACGCTCGCATGGCTGGGCGGATTCTTCGTCGGCGCGGGCGCGCGACCGGCGGCGCCACGCGCGCCTGCCGGCTGATGCCGGCGGGCGCGGACGCCGCCGCCTACGCGAGCCGCGCCCCGTATTGCCAGAGCAGCAGCAGCGCCAGCGCCAGTTCGATCGCATAGGTCGCCAGGGCGCCGATGAAGCGCGGCCACGACTTCCCGCCGCTGGCGCTCAGGCCGACCGCATGCAGCACGCGCGCCGCCACCAGCGCCGCCCCCAGCAGATGCAGCAGCCACGGCTGCGCCTGTCCGAGTTCGAGCAGGAGCAGCAGCAGCAGCGCCAGCGGCAGGTGCTCGACCGCATTGGCATGGGCGCGGATGCGGCGCTGCAGCCGCGGGTCGCCGCCGTCGCCGATGCCGATGCGCTGGGCGTTGCGGTACAGCGATACGCGCAGCGCCAGGACCAACACGATCAGGGCGCACAGCGCGGCGTACAGGGCGGTGATGGACATGCGTTCCTCCGGATTCAACGACGGGTGGGCCGCGCGGCGCGCGGGCGCTTCAAGCGCAGCAGCGCGCCGCCGCCGGCCAGCGCCGCCAGCGCGAACAGCGCAACCGCGGCGACGCTGCGCGTATCCAGCCACAGCGCGCCGCCGAGCGCCGCCAGCGGCGCCGTGGCGGCGAGCAGCGCGGCGATCTCGTCGCGGCGCCTGCCGTTCAGCAGCAGCATCGCGCCGCCCCAGGCCAGCAGCAGCACCAGCGCACGGCGCGCCCAGGCGTAGCGCGGCGCCTCGGGCATGTCGGGCAGCATGTCCGCCGGCGCGCGCTCGCCGAGCTGCACGCGCGCCGTGGCCACGCCGTCGGCGCCGGCGGCCGGCACCAGCGTGCCGTTCCGCACGCGCGCGACCACCGTGATCGGCTGCAGCGGCACCACCGCCCAGCTCACGCGCAGGTCGCCAAGGCGCGGCGACGCCGGGTCAGCGCTGGTCGTCAGCGCGCCCTCGACGGCCTGGAAGCTGGCGGCGAGGTTGGGCGGCAGCCGCGACAGGTCGGGCGCGTAGGCTTCATAGCCGGGAATCGCCTGCAGCAGCGGCAGCGACAGCGTGTAGCCGGCCAGGCGCACGCTGGGTGCGTAGAAGCGCGCGCCTTCGAACGGGAACGCGCCCGGATTCTCGTGGCCCCGCGGCTGGCGGAAGCGCGACGAATCGACCGCGCGATCCACCCAGTCCAGCTCGTAGCTCGGCGCGCCGCCGCCGAACGCGATTTCGCGCCACTGGAACATCTCGACCTTGCGCACCAGCGCCGGCGCCGAAGCGGCGACGGCGAACTGCAGGTCGGTGGCCAGGCTGATCACCTGCGGCGTGCCGGCGACCAGCACCAGGCCGCCCTCGACGCCCGGTCCGGGCTGGGCGTCGGCGCCGGTCAGCACGAAGCCGCCGACTGCGTCCTCCGCCGCGACGCGCAGCCGCGCCGCGCGCTCGGTGGCGGCCAGCAGCAGCAGCGCCAACGCCAGCAGCGCGCATCCGGCGATGCGCGAGCCCCAACGGTCCGGTCCCCATCCGATCATGCGTGATTCCCCCGATGCGCGGCACAGCTCGCGGGCGCGGCTTCGGCCGCGGAAGGCAACTCGCCGGCGCCGCGCCCCCTCCCGCACGGTCTTCGCGACGGGCCTTGAAGCGGCCGGCCGACCTTAACCCGACGCGCTCGCCGGCGCACAGGCCGGCTTCACAGCGCGAGGCCGGCCAGTTCGGCGCATTCGGCGGTGGTGCCGAAGCGGCCCTTGGCGTCGCGCGTCACCGCGGCCATCGCGATCTCCGCGTCGTGGGTGAAGAACAGGCGCACGCCGCGCGCGAGCTTGTCCTCGAGGAAGGCGCGCTTCTCGTCGATCAGCAGCTCGGGGTAGCGGTCGTAGCCCATCGTGATCGGCAGGTGCACCCAGGCGCGGCCGGGGATCAGGTCGGCGCAGAAGACCACGCCGCCGCCGGCGCCCGGCGAGGGCATCACCTCGGCCAGCATCAGCCCCGGCGTGTGGCCGTTGGTGAAGGTGAAGCGCACCGACTCGCCGAGCGCGCGCGCGTGCTCGCCGTCGACCAGTTCCAGGCGGCCGCTCGCTTCCAGCATCGGCAGCAGCTCGGGGATGAACGAGGCGCGGTCGCGCGGATGCGGATGCTGCGCGCGCTGCCAGTGCTCGCGGCCGACCACGAAGGTGGCGTTGGGGAATAGCAGCCGCGGCGGCTGCCCTTCCTGCCACGCCGCCAGCAGGCCGCCGGCGTGGTCGAAGTGCAGGTGCGAGAGCACCACCACGTCGATGTCCTCGTGGCGGAAGCCGGCGCGCGCCAGCGAGTCCAGCAGCACGTGCTGCGATTCGACCACGCCGTAGCGCTCGCGCAGCTTCGGCTCGAAGAACGCGCCGATGCCGGTCTCGAACAGCACGTTCCTGCCGTCGAGGCCGGCGGCCAGCAGGCAGCGGCAGGCCAGCGGGATGCGATTCTCCGCGTCCGGCGCGATCCACTGCGCCCACATCGCCCGCGGCGCATTGCCGAACATTGCGCCGCCATCCAATCGCTGCGAGTTGCCCGGGAGCGACCAAAGTTTCATCACGGCATCACTTCACTTTGCCCAGGCCCGACACGCCGCGCGGATCGCTGGCGGCGTCGAGCTTGCCGGTCCCGAGATCCCAGGTGACCACGTTCATGAAGCCCCAGCCATCGCGCTGCTTGAAGGTGTAACCCATGTCCTGCAGCGCCTTCGTGGTGGCGTCGTCGAACGCGTGCGGCTCGACGTAGACCAGGTCCGGCAGGTACTGGTGGTGGTAGCGCGGCTGCGCGGTGATCGTCGCGGCCGGCTTGCCGTCCATGAAGGCGAGGATGCCCTCGAACACCTGGGTGATGATGGTCGAGCCGCCGGGCGTGCCAAGCACGCCGATGCGGTCCTTGCCGAACACGAAGGTCGGGCTCATCGACGACAGCATGCGCTTGCCCGGCGCCGGCGCGTTGGCCTGGTTGCCGCGCAGGCCGAACGCGTTGGGCGCGTCCGGCACCAGCGCGAAGTCGTCCATCTCGTCGTTGAGGATCACGCCGGTGCCGCCGGCGACGAAAGCGGAGCCGAACGGCAGGTTCACCGTCGAGGTGCAGGCGACCATGTTGCCGTCGCGGTCGACGATCGAGAAATGCGTGGTGTCGGTGCCGGGCTCGTGCGCCAGCGCCGCGGGCAGCATCGCCGAGGGCGTGGCCTTGTCCGGCAGGATCGACGCGCGCAGGCCGTCCGCGTAGTGCGGCGACAACAGCATGTCCAGCGGCATCTTCACGAAGTCGGGATCGCCGAGGTATTCGTTGTGGTCGCGGAACGCGCGCCGCATCGCCTCGATGATCGCGTGGTAGCGCTGCGCGGGCGCCATCGCGGCGAGGTCGTAGCCGCGCAGGATGTTGAAGATCTCGGCCAGCGCCACGCCGCCCGAGGACGGCGGCGGCGCGGTGACGATGCGCCAGCCGCGGTAGTCGAAGCGGATCGGCTCGCGCTCGACGACGCGGTAGCCGGCGAGGTCGTCCAGCGTCCAGTTGCCGCCGGCGGCGCGCACGCTGTCGACCAGCGCGCGCGCGGTTTCGCCCCGGTAGAAGCCGTCGGCGCCCTGCGCGGCGAGGCGCTCCAGCGTGCGCGCGAGGTCGGGCTGCCTGAACACCCAGCCCGGCTTCGGCACTTGCCGGTCGGCGGCCAGCAGCAGTGCCGCCGAAGCGGGATAGCGCGCGATCACCTCGCGCCGCTCCTGGAGCCGGCCGAGGAACCGCGCATCCGGCTTGAAGCCGTTCGTGGCGATGCGGATCGCCGGCGCCAGCGACGCCTTCAGCGGCAGCTTGCCGTAATGCGCGGCCACCCCCGCCAGGCCGGCCGGCTCGCCGGGGATGCCGGCCGAGGTCGGGCCGTTGGTCGCGGCGTCGCGGTTCGGCCTGCCGTCGGCATCGGCGTACGCCTTTGCGTCGACCGCCGCCGGCGCGACCTCGCGCGCGTCGATCATCGCCTCGCGGCCGTCGGCGGCGCGGTGGATCAGCATGAAGAAGCCGCCGCCGATGCCGGAGCTCTGCGGCTCGACCACCGCCAGCGTGGCAGCCACCGCGATCGCCGCGTCGAACGCGTTGCCGCCCTTGTCCAGCACTTCCAGCCCCGCCTCGGTGGCGAGCCGGTGCGCGCTGGCGATCGCGGCGTGGCCGGGTTTGACGGCGGCGACGGGGGGCGCGGCCGCCGCCGCGATGTCCGCGCCGACGAGCAGCAGGGCAAACAGCAATACGCGCGGCAGGCCGGTCATGCCGCATCCCCCTCGTTTGCGTGCGTCAGGGCTGCGTACTTGCGGGCGAGCTGGTCGCGCGTCTCCGCGTGCTCGGGGTCGGGGATGATGCACTCGACCGGACACACCTCCACGCACTGCGGCAGGTCGTGGTGCCCCACGCACTCGGTGCACAGCGCGGGGTCGATCACGTAGTACTCCTCGCCCAGCGAAATCGCCTTGTTCGGGCAGACGGGCTCGCACACGTCGCAGTTGACGCACGCGTCGGTGATCTTCAGGGCCATCGCAAAACCATACCACGCGAGCCGACGGGGCAGCCCGCGGCGACGGGCGCGGCGCGTCCCGCGCGGCACGGCGCCGCGCGGGACGCCGTCATCACATCTGCACGAAGCGGTATTCGGCAGCGCTCGGCTTGACCGCGTCGCCGACGCGCTGCTGGTCGGCTGCGTCGCCGACGAACAGCACCACCACGCCCTTGAACGAACCCGGCTGCGCGTTCTTGAACGCGGCGACGATCAGGTCGGCGGTCTTCGCCGACTCGGGGCCGCCGAACGCCATCATGTTGCCCGGCAACACGGTGCGCGCGACCACGTCGGAGACGTTGTCCTGCTGGTTCTGGCGCTGTCCCACGGCCTCGTCGTTGTCGCCGCCCGGCACGAAGTACATGTACGGGCGGGCGTTGACGCCCTGCATGTGCTGGGTCACCACCTGCACCAGGTACTTCTTCCAGCCGGCGGTGTCGTTGCCGTCGGTCGGCTTGGTCACCGCAGCCTGCACCTGCTGCTGGGTCTGGTCGGCCGCTTCCTGCTGGTTGCAGGCGGACAGGCCGAACGCGCCGGTCAGCGCGATTGCCGCGAAGAAAGCCAGTTTGCGCATTGTCGTCACCTTCATGGGTTGTTGTTCGAATTGCGCCAGCGCTGGCGCAAGGCCTGTTGCACCGCGGGGTGCACGAAGCTGGACACGTCGCCGCCGAGGCGCGCGATCTCGCGCACCAGCGAGGACGAGATGAAGCTGTACTGCTCGGCGGGCGTGAGGAACAGGGTTTCCGCTTCCGGAATCAGGTGGCGGTTCATGCTGGCGAGCTGGAACTCGTACTCGAAGTCGGACACCGCGCGCAGGCCGCGCACGATCACGCCGGCGCCGATCTCCTGCACGAAGTGCGCGAGCAGCGAGGAGAATCCGCGTACCTCGACGTTCGCCACGTCGGCCAGCGCGAGGCGCGCCAGCGCGATGCGATCGTCGAGGCTGAAGCCGGGCTGCTTGACCGGGCTTTCCGCCACCGCCACCACCACGCGATCGAACAGCGTCGCCGCACGCGCCACCAGGTCGGTGTGGCCGTGGGTGATCGGATCGAAGGTGCCGGGATAGACGGCGACGCGCGCCTTCGCGCCGGGGCCGGTGGTGATCGCCATGGGCAACGTCTGCTGGGGGACGCAACAAGCTTAACGGATGGCCCCGCCGCGGCGATAGAGCGCATAACGCACCGCGCCGGCTCGGCCTTCCCGATGCAGCGTCCAGCCCGCCGGCAACGCCGGTGCGGCGTCCGCGGGCGCCTCCACGTAGACCAGCGCCGCGGGCTTCAGCCAGCCGCCGGCCTCGAGCGCCGCCGCCGCGTCCGCCCAGCGCGCCTCGGCGAACGGCGGATCGAGAAACACCAGGTCGAACGGCGCAGGCGCGTCGCGCAGGAAGGCCTGCGCGTCGGCGCACTCGACGACGCCGTGCGGCTGGTCGAGACGCACGAGGTTGTCGCGCAACGCCGCAGCCAGGCGCGGATCGCGCTCGACGAAGGTCACGTGGGCCGCGCCGCGCGACAGCGCCTCGACACCGAGCGCACCGGTGCCGGCGAACAGATCGAGGCAGCGCGCGCCCTCGATCGTCGGCGCCAGCCAGTTGAACAGCGTTTCGCGCACGCGGTCCGGCGTGGGCCGCAGGCCCGGCAGGTCCGGCACCGCCAGCTTCGAGCCGCGCAGGCGGCCGGCGACGATGCGCACGCGGCCGGCGCCCGACGGCGCGACGCGGACGCGCCTCACGCCGGCCACCGCGCGAGTTTCGCGGCGGGCTTTCGCGGCGGCGTGCGTTCAGCGGTCGGCGCAAGGGCGGGTGATAGCATACGAACGAGGATTGTCTCCGAATCCCGCCCACGATGCTCAAGTTCTGGAAGAAGAAACCGGACGACGACGCAGCCCGGCCCGAGGCCGCGCCGGCGGCGGGTGCCGGGGCGGCGCCGCCCGCCGCCCCCGCCGCGCGCCGAAGCTGGCGCGACCGCCTCGCCGGCAGCGCGCTTGCGCGCAGCCTCGGCACGCTGTTCGCGCGCAATCCGAAGCTCGACGACGCGCTGCTCGACGAACTGGAAACCGCGCTGCTGACCGCCGACGTCGGCGTGGCCGCGACGCAGGCGCTGGTCGAGGACCTGCGCACGCGCATGCACCAGCGCGCGTTCGCCGACGCCGGCGCGCTGCTGGCCGCGCTGCGCGAGGACATGCTGGCGATGCTGGCGCCGGTCGCGCAGCCGCTGGACGTGTCGACGACGAAGCCGTTCGTGCTGCTGATGGTCGGCGTCAACGGCGTCGGCAAGACCACCACCATCGGCAAGCTGGCGCGCCGCTACCGCGACGAGGGCCGCGACGTGCTGCTCGCCGCCGGCGACACCTTCCGCGCCGCCGCGGTCAGGCAACTCGAAGCCTGGGGCGAACGCGACGGCGTGCCGGTGATCGCCCAGGGCCAGGGCGCGGATGCGGCCAGCGTGATATTCGATGCGCTGCAGGCCGCGCGCGCGCGCGGCTGCGACGTGCTGATCGCCGACACCGCCGGGCGCCTGCACACGCAGGGCGGGCTGATGGACGAACTCGGCAAGATCAGGCGCGTGCTCGGCAAGCTCGACGCCGCGGCGCCGCACGAGGTGCTGATGGTGATCGACGGCACCACCGGCCAGAACGCGATCAACCAGGTACGCCAGTTCCGCGACGCGGTCGGCGTCAGCGGGCTGGTGGTGACCAAGCTCGACGGCACCGCCAAGGGCGGCGTGGTGTTCGCGCTGGCGCGCGAGTTCGGGCTGCCGATCCGCTACGTCGGCCTTGGCGAAGGCGCCGAGGACCTGCGCGAATTCGAGCCGCGCGCCTTCGTCGACGGCCTGCTGCCCGCGGAATTCGGCGCGCCGGCATGAAAAAAGGGCGCGGCGCCAGGGGCGCCGCGCCCGTCCCGCGCCCTCCGGGGGCGTTGGGAAGCGCGAAACACGGGCGGCCGCACAAGGCCGCCGCCGATGGTCGGACATGCCACAAGAAAACATTGCTCACCTCGTCACAATGCCGCATCGCGCCCTGCGCATCGCGCTGATCGTGCTGGTGGCGCTGCTGGCGGTGGCCCTGGCCGCGCTGATCGCCGTGCGCACGCTGCTGCAGCCGGCGCGCTTCACCGCGCTGTTGCAGCGCACCGCCGCCGGCGCCGGCCTGACGCTGAGCCTCGACGCGCCCGCCGCGCCCGCGCTGTGGCCGCGCCCCGCGCTCGAGCTGCAGGGCCTGCGGCTGACGTCGCGCGACGCCGGCGCGCCGCTGCTGCAGGCCGCGCGCGCGCGCATCGTGCTGCCCTGGCGCGCGCTGTTCGGCGGCGCGGCCTCGATCACGCGCCTGGAGCTGGATGGTCCGCACGTCGATCTCGACCAACTGCGCGCGCAGTTGGCGCGGCTGCCGCAAAGCCAGGCCGCGCCGCGGCTGCCGCATATCGACACCGGCGTAAGCATCGCGCAGGGCGTGCTGCTGAGCGGCGGCGCACCGGTGCTGACCGACGTCGCGATGCACGCCGGCAGGCTGGCGGCGGGCGAGCGCTTCACGCTCGGCTTCCGCGCGCGCGGCGCGCACGATCGCATCTACACGCTGAACCTGGCGGCGGTGCCGCGCGAGGAAGCGGGCACGCTGCAGTTCGACGCTCTGACGCTGCGACTCGGCGTCGACGATTTCGCCGATGCCAGCCTCGCCGGGCAGGCACGCTGGTCGGGCGGCGAAGCGCTGGACCTCGCCCTCGCCGGCGAGCTGACGCGCGCGCGGCATCCACCCTATGCGCTGTCGCTGCGCGCGACGCCGGCCACCGCCGTGGCGCCCGTCAACGTGCGCGTGAAGCTGGACGGCGCCGACGCGCACGCCAACGCGCAACTGTCGCCGCCGGCGCTGCTCGCGTGGTGGCGCGGGCTCACCACCGCGCCGGGCGACGCGCTGCCGCTGCCGCCGCTGGCCGGTAGCGCCGACGCCGCCAGCCTCGACCTCGGTCCGGCGCACGTCGAAGGCCTGCGCATCCAGGCCGGCCCCGACGCCGCGCTGCCGCCCGAACTGCTGCCGGCGCCCGCCGCCAGCGCGGCGAAGCCGGCAGCGCGCAAGCGATGAGCGCGCTGGCCGCGCGCCTGCTCGACTGGCACGACGTCCACGGCCGCCACGACCTGCCGTGGCAGCATCCGCGCGCCCCCTACCGCGTGTGGGTCGCCGAGGTGATGCTGCAGCAGACCCAGGTGGCGACGGTGATCCCGTACTTCCTGCGCTTCATGGACGCGCTGCCGACGCTGCGCGACCTCGCCGCCGCCGACGAGGATCGCGTGCTGGCGCTGTGGTCGGGCCTCGGCTACTACCGCCGCGCACGCTTCCTGCACCAGGCGGCGAGGCTGTGCGTGGAACGCCACGAGGGCGAGCTGCCGCGCGCGTTCGACGCGCTCGCCGCACTGCCCGGCATCGGCCGCTCCACCGCCGGCGCGATCCTGGCGCAGGCGCACGGCCTGCGCTTCGCCATCCTCGACGGTAACGTCAGGCGCGTGCTCGCGCGCTACCACGGCGAGCGCGGCTGGCCGGGCGCGCCGGCGGTGGAGAAGCGCCTGTGGGCGCACGCCGAGGCGCACACGCCGCATGCGCGGCTGGCCGACTACACGCAGGCGATCATGGATCTCGGCGCCACCGTGTGCACGCGCGCGCAGCCGCGCTGCGCCGCCTGCCCGCTCGCCGCCGGCTGCGTCGCGCGCCGCGACGGACTGACCGCCGAACTGCCGGAAGCGCGCCCGTCGAAACCGCTGCCGCAGCGCTCGACGACGCTGCTGGTGCTGCGCGACGGCGCCGGGCGCGTGCTGCTGGAGCGTCGCCCG
>NZ_JBDKSX010000006.1:0-45930 GCF_039680435.1 Mizugakiibacter sp.
ACCATCGTCTGCGCGCCGACCTTGGGCGTGTCGAAGTGGTGCTGGGTCTTGAGGAAGGTCGGGTAAAGATCCTGCGAGCCGTGGCTGAACATGTTGAACAGCGCCATCAGCACGATCAGGTAGGCGAAGCGCCCCCAGTGCCCGCGCATCGCCGCCAGCGCGCTGCGCGGCGCGCCCGCTGCGCGGCGCGCCTGCCACACCGGCGACTCCGGCACCGCGCGGCGGATGTACAGCACCAGCAGCGCCGGCAGCGCGCCGATCATGAACATGCCGCGCCAGCCGATGTGGTCGAACAGCAGCCAGTACGCCGCGGCACCGAGGAAATAGCCGCACGGATAGCCGCTCTGCAGCAGGCCGGACACCAGCCCGCGCGAGCGCGCCGGGATGGATTCCATCGCCAGCGAAGCGCCGATGCCCCACTCGCCGCCCATCGCCACGCCGAACAGCGCGCGCAGCACCAGCAGTGCCGACAGCGATGGCGCGAACGCGCAGGCGAAACCCAGCGCCGAATACAACACCACGTCCAGCATCAGCACCGGACGCCGGCCGTAGCGGTCGGCCAGGCGGCCGAACACGAACGCGCCCAGCGGGCGCATCGCCAGGGTCAGGAACAGCGCGAAGGTGACCGCCGGTATGCCGACGCCGAACTCGCGCGCGACCTCCGGCATCACGAACACCAGCAGGAAGTAGTCGAACGCATCCAGCGTCCAGCCGAGGAAGCTGGCCAGCACGGTGTGCCGCTGGGCGTGGTCCAGTTCGCGCAGGGGAGCCAGGAACGCCATCGTCGCCTCCGTCGCGGCGGACGCAACCGCCGGCGCCGCGCAGGCTAGCACGGCGTCGGCGCGGCCCGGCGGCGCGCTATTTCGCCGGCGGCGGCGCGTAGCGCAGGTTGTCGAGCAGCGGCGTGCGCGGGCGCTGGATCACCAGCATGGGATTGCCGGCCAGCTCGTGGCAGCCGGTACAGGCGGCGGAGAGATCGTCGTAGGCCCTGGCGAACGCCGCCCTGTCCTGCCGGGCGAGCGCATCCTGCACGCGCGCGATCGCCGGATTCATCACCGAAGGCATCACCTCGGAGAGCTTCTGCGGCTGCAGCTCGGCGGCGTCGCCGTTGCTCTGCTCGATGCCGCGCAGCGCCTCGCCCAGTTCGCCGACCATGAAGTAGGCGAGATTCCAGTTGCCCGCCTCGCCGGCCCACCACAGGCGGTCGTGGCGCAGCTGCAGTTCCAGCATCTGCTGGCCAAGCTCTGGCCCCCGCACCTGCGTCTGCAGCGCGGCGACCTGCGCCTTCAATGCGGCGATCTCCGCCGCCAGCGCGGCGGCATCGTCGCGTTTGTCCGAGACCGCGGCGGGCGCGGCGCAGCAGGCGCACGCGGCCACCACCGCCATCGTCGACAGCAGCCAGCGGGAACGGATCGACATGGTGCGCCCTCAATGCGAACGATTATGATTTGCGCATGATCGCCGCTGCGCCGATGCGACGCAAGGCCGGCCGCTGCGACGCGCGTCGCGGCTGCCGCCAGGCGCGTCCACGGCATCGCCGCCGGCGTTCGGAACTGCGCGGACTTGTCCACGTTGCGAAAAATGCGCATCCGGGTTGCGCGCCCGGACGCGGCCCCGTATGGTGCGATCCACATGGGGATCAGGGTGCAGCCTTGGCGACACGCAACGCGGAACTCGCGGGCGGAAGCCGCGGTACACGCGTGCCGCGCCGGCGCTCGGCCTGGTGGCGGCTGGTCTGGGTGCTGCTGGCCTGGCCTGTATTGCTGCACGCGGCGCAGGCGCAGTCGCAGTCGAATTCGCTGCGCATCGAGCGGCTGACCCAGCCGCTGACGCCGGGCGAGATCCGCGCCGACCGCGGCACCCTGCCTTGGCAACCGGTGGCGGAATCGCCGGTGCGCGTCGGCGAAGGCTGGCTGCGCCTGACCGTGCTCGGCCCGCTGCCGGTGTCGCGGCCGCTGTACCTGGCGATGCCGCGGCGCGGCACGGCGCACATCGAGGTGTACCTGCCGAATCGCGTCGAACCGCTGGTCAGCGACGACTACGACGGCCCCTATCGTGCGGATGTCTCCACCCGCATGCACGTGTTCGAGATCGACAGGCTGGCGGCCGGCGATCGCCTCTACGTGCGCGCGACCGGCATGCGCGTGGCGCTGCTGCAGCCCGCCCTGCTCAGCCACGACGCGCTGCTGGATCGCGACCGCCTGCCGGCGCTGCTGACGCGCGTCCTGCGCATCCTGCTCGGCCTGGCCGGCGCAACGATGCTCGGTTGCGCGATCCTGCGGCGCGAGGGCGTCTATCTGGCCGGCGGTGCCTACCTGCTGCTCTGGCTCGCCTTCCTGAGCGCCAACGACGGCAGCCTGTATACGCTGCCCGGCACGGGCTGGCTCGCGGCGTTGCGCGTGACCGGCCCCTGGCTGTTCGGGCTGGCGGCGACGATCGCGCTGACCGCGTTCGCGCGCCCCCTGCTGCGCCTGCCGCGCCGCACGCCGCGCCTGGACCGCCTGCTGGTCGCGCTGATGCCGGCGTTCGCCGCGATCGCCATCGGCGCGCAACTGCCGGCGATACGCCCCTGGCTGCTGCCGCTGGGGAACGCAGCCAACGCGCTGCTGATACTCGACACGCTGGCGCTGCTTGCCGCCGCGGCGCTCGCCGCGCGCCGCGGCGCGCGCTACGCGAAGGTCTTCCTGCTGGCGTGGACGCCGACCGCCGCCAGCATCGTCGCCGACGCCATGGCGGCGACGCGCCTCGTCGACCTGTCGCAGGACATCGGGCTCGCCCTGATCGGCATCGCCGCGTTCGGCGGCGTCCTGTTCGCCGCGATCGCGGTCGATCGCGCCACGCTGCGCGGGCGCATGCTGGCGGCCGGCGCCGCGATGCGGCGCGGGGACGCGTCCGCGGAAGCGCTGGATGCCGCCCTGCAGCGCCTGTGCATGCTGGCCCGCGAGGGCGTGGTGCGACGCTTCGCCTTGCTGCTGATCCACCCGGGCGAGCCGCAGCCGAACGGCGAGCCCTTCCGCGCGGATGCGCACGCGGCGGCGCTGCGGCATACGGCAGCGCTGCTGCACGCCGAGCTGCGCGCGAACGACCGCTTCGGCACCTGCGGCGACGGCGTGCTGATGGCGCTGCTGCCGGATGCCGATCGCGCCGCCGCGGACGCCGTCGCCGGGCGCCTGCGGGCGCGCGCGCGGCATGCGCCGCTGACCGTGGTCGGCGTGGACGTGAACGTCTCGCCCAGCGTCGGCAGCGCGATCGGCAGCGCTTCCGCGGCCGATCCCGCGACGCTGCGCCTCGCCGCGGAACGCGCGCTGCAGGAGGCGCGCCAGGCCGCCGGCGACGTTGCCGCCGCCAAGCGCTGAACCGCACCCGGAACCTGCATGGCCGGCCGCGACGACGGCGCGGTTTCGCGCCGCAGCGCGACAAGCGCGCGCGGCTGGGCTATGGTCGCGTCATTGCCGTTGCCGCAGAGCAACCGTGCCCCCAGCCGACCTCGCCATTGCGCGCATCGTGCGCCGCCTGCCCTCGCGCGGGCTGCGCGGCTATGCCAGCGGCAAGCTGCGTATCGACCCGGTCTACGCCGAGGCCACGCGCATCCTCGCCGGCAGCCCGCTCGGACTGCTCGACATCGGCTGCGGCATGGGCCTGCTCGGTGCCTACCTGCGCGAACACGGCTGGCGCGGCGACTACCTCGGCATCGACAACGATCCGCGCAAGATCGCGGCGGGCCGCGCCGCGGTCGCCGGCGTGCTGCCGCCGCTGCGCCTGGAAGCGGGCGACGACCGCGCGCTGCCGGCGTTCAGCGGCCACGTCGCCCTGCTCGACGTGCTGCACTACCTGCCGGCGCCGCGCCAGCGCGCGCTGCTCGCCGCCGCCGCGGCGCACGTCGCGCCGGACGGCCTGCTGCTGATCCGCAACGTGCTGCGCGACCGTTCCTGGCGCTACCACGCCACCGTGTTCGAGGAACACCTGCTGCGGCTGTCGCGCTGGATGCGCACCGGCGCCACCTATTTTCCCAGCCTCGACGAGATCCGCGGCCCGCTGCAGGACGCCGGGCTGCGGGTCGAATGCCGTCCGCTGTGGGGGCGCACGCCGTTCAACAGCCACATCGTGACCGCGCGCCGCGCCTGAGCCGGCGCGACGCTCAGCGCCCGTCGCCGGCAGCCGCCGCGGGCGCCGGCGCGCCCAGCGCGTCGCCGCGCTGGCGCATGCGCCGCAGCAGCGCCACGCGCCGCTGCGCGAGCTTGCGCGCATAGGCGGTGCGCTCCGCGGGCGCCTGCGGCAGCGGGCCCAGCGCGGCGCGGTAGGCGCAGAAGCCGTCGTAGGCGCCGACCACGTGGCGCAGCCGGCGCAGCAGCAGCTCCAGCATGATCGCGTCGTCGAGCAGGCCGATCACCTCGACCTCGTCCGGGATCATGTCGTCGGGGTCGCCGAAGTACACCAGCGTCCTGACCACGTCGTCGCGCTCGGGCGACGGCAGCGCCCACGCCTCGTCCTCGAGCATCACGATCAGGTGCTGCACCTCGACGATGCGCTTGCGCACGTAGCCGGGCGCGCTGGCGATCGGCAGGTGGTCCAGCGCGTGCTTGGCGGCGTCGAGGATGTCCGTCTCGTCGGCGCAGCACACCAGCCGGTGCGCGCGCGCCAGCGCCTCGTGGAAACGCCGGATGTCCGCGTCTTCCAGTTCGATGGTGATGCGCATGCCGTTTCCCAGGTGCGCCGCGGCCGTCGCGCCGATGCGCAAGCATGCCGCAAGCGATCCGCGGCGTCATCCGGCGCCGCGCAGCGCGGCTGGCTCATCGCTCCGGCGCCGCCTGCAGCGCGCCGAGGATGCGCGCGATGGTGCCGGGAAAATCCTTGTCCCAGCGCAGCACGACGACCAGGTCGTGCGCGCCGTCGACGTAGATGTAATGGCCGCCGAAGCCGGCCGCCCAGTAGGCCGACCCGGGCGCCGCGGGCACCGCCTTGCGGCCGGTATTGAGCCACCACAGCAGGCCGTAGTCGTCCTTGGCCGGCGAGGGCCGCTGCACCTGCGGGATCCAGTCGGCCGGCAGCACCTGCCGTTCGCCCCAGCGCCCGCCGCGCAGGAACAGCAGGCCGTAGCGCGCGTGGTCGAGCGCGCTGACGAACATGCCGCCGCCGAAGTGGCCGCCGCCCGACACCGACTGCATGCGCAGGCCGTCCAGATCCACCCAGGAATCGTCGTAGCCGGTCCAGCGCCAGGTGGCGGAGGCGCCGATCGGGTCCATCACGCGCTCCTTCAGCACCTGCGGCAGCGGCTTGCGCCAGACCTGCAGCAGTGCGTAGGCCAGCGCGTTGATGCGCACGTCGTTGTACTTGAAGCGCGTGCCGGGCGCGTACAGCGTGCGCTGCGGCCAGCGCGCGCGGTCGGCGCCTTCCGGGCGATCGGCCCAGTCGGGGATGCCCCACAGCGTGCCCTGCCAGTCCGAGGTCTGCGTCAGCATGTGCCGCCAGGTGATCGGCGCATTGTGCGGCGAGGCGTAGGAACCATCGTCGACGGTGTCGGCCAGGCGGTCGTCCAGCGAACCGATCAGGCCGTCGGCCAGCGCCAGGCCGGCGACGCTGGAAAGGTAGCTCTTGGCCACGCTGAAGGTCATGTCGGCGCGCGCCACGTCGCCCCACTGCGCGACGATGTAGCCGTGGCGCACCACCACGCCGGCGGCGCCGACGCGCGGCTTCGTCGGACCGTGCACCCGGTAGCCCGGCTCGCGCGGGCCGTAGTGATCGAGCAGCACCTGGCGCATGTCGGCCGGCTGCACGTCGGCGTGCGCCTGCGCGTAGGCGACCGCCTCGGCCAGCCGCCGCGGATCGAAGCCGGCCGCGGCGGGCTCGCGCCGTTCCCAGTGCTGCCGCGACGGCACGTAGTCGGCCGCGCCCGCCGGCGCGGCCAGCAGCGCGAAGGCCAGCGCGAGGCCGGAACGCAGGAATCGCATGGCTTTCCCCCTGTCTGGAGCGGACCCGACGCGGACCGGTGCGCAGTGTCGCAGGCCGGCGCGGCGGCGCAACCCGCAAAGGTCACGCCGGCGGCGCGGTGCGGCGCGCCCTACAATGGCGCGTTTCCGCTGCGCGCGCCGCCATGCCCTACACGCCCATCGCCGCCACCCTCGGCTACGTCCTGTCGGCCGACCGCTCGCAGGTGCTGCTGATCCACCGCAACGCGCGCAAGGACGACCACCATCTCGGCAAGTACAACGGCCTTGGCGGCAAGCTCGAAGCCGACGAGGACGTGCTCGCCGGCATGCGCCGCGAGATCCGCGAGGAGGCCGGCATCGACTGCGTCGAGCTGGCCCTGCGCGGCACGATCAGTTGGCCCGGCTTCGGCAAGCGCGGCGAGGACTGGCTGGGCTTCGTGTTCCTCGTCACCGCCTTCACCGGCACGCCGCTGGAACGCAATCCGGAAGGCACGCTCGAATGGGTGCCGGTGGCGCGCATCCTCGACCTGCCGCTGTGGGAAGGCGACCGCCACTTCCTGCCGCTGGTGTTCGATGCCGACCCGCGCCCGTTCCACGGCGTGATGCCCTACCGCGACGGCCGCATGCAGTCCTGGCGCTACAGCCGCGCCTGATCCGCGCGGCGCGCGGCGCGCGGCGGCCCGACGCGCTACCATACCGCCCCGCCGATGCGTCCGCTCCGGCGTTCCACCCGCCGTCGAGCCCATGTCCAGCGATACGCCATCCCCCAGTTTCCGCGATCTCGGCCTGCCCGCGCCCCTGCTGCAGGCGCTGGACGCGGTCGGCTACGAATCACCCTCGCCGATCCAGGCCGCCACCATTCCGCCGCTGCTGCAAGGCCGCGACCTGCTCGGCCAGGCGCAGACCGGCACCGGCAAGACCGCCGCGTTCGCGCTGCCGATCCTGGCGCGCCTCGACGCGACGCAGGGCAAGCCGCAGGCGCTGGTGCTGGCGCCGACGCGCGAGCTGGCGATCCAGGTCGCCGAAGCGTTCCAGCGCTACGCCTCGCACCTGCCGGGCTTCCGCGTGCTGCCGATCTACGGCGGGCAGGCCTACGGCCCGCAGCTCGGCGGCCTGAAACGCGGCGCGCAGGTGGTCGTCGGCACGCCGGGGCGCGTGATCGACCACCTCGAGCGCGGTTCGCTGGACCTCTCGCAGCTCGCCTGGCTGGTGCTCGACGAGGCCGACGAGATGCTGCGCATGGGCTTCATCGACGACGTGCAGAAGGTGCTGGAGAAAACGCCGCCGACGCGCCAGGTGGCGCTGTTCTCGGCGACCATGCCGGCGCCGATCCGCCGCATCGCGCAGACCCACCTGCGCGAGCCGGTCGAGATCACCATCAAGGCGAAGACCACCACCGCCGCCAACATCCGCCAACGCTACTGGTGGGTCGACGGCATGCACAAGCTGGACGCGCTGACGCGCATCCTCGAGGCCGAGCCGTTCGAGGCGATGATCGTGTTCGCGCGCACCAAGCTGGCCACCGACGAACTGGCCGGCAAGCTGCAGGCGCGCGGCTTCGCCGCCGCCGCGATCAACGGCGACGTGGCGCAGCCGCAGCGCGAGCGCATCATCCAGCAGCTTCGGGACGGCAAGCTCGACATCCTGGTCGCCACCGACGTCGCCGCGCGCGGGCTCGACGTCGAGCGCATCAGCCACGTGCTGAACTACGACATCCCCTACGACACCGAATCCTACGTGCACCGCATCGGCCGCACCGGCCGCGCCGGGCGCAGCGGCGAGGCGATCCTGTTCGTCACCCCGCGCGAGAAGGGCATGCTGCGCGCGATCGAGCGCGCCACCCGCCAGCCGATCGCCGAGATGGAGCTGCCCAGCGTGGAGGCGGTCAACGACCGCCGCGTCGCACGCTTCATGCAGCGCATCACCGACACGCTGTCCGCCGGCGGCCTGGAGGCGTTCCAGGCGCTGATCGACCGCTACGAAAGCGGCCACGACGTGCCGACGCGCGAGATCGCCGCGGCGCTGGCGCGTCTCGCCCACGGCGAGGCGCCGCTGCTGCTGGAAGCGCCGCCCGTGGCGAAGCGCGCGCCGCGCGCCGCGGACGAGCGCGGCGCGCACGGCGCCGGCGCACGCCGGGAGGCGCCGTCGGGCAAGCCGCGCCGCGACGAACGCGGTGCGCGCCCGCAGCGCGCGCACGCGCCCGAGGCGGGCTTCGAGACCTACCGCATCGAAGTCGGCCACGCGCACCGCGTCAAGCCCGGCAACATCGTCGGCGCGATCGCCAACGAGGCCGGCCTCGACAGCCAGTACATCGGCCGCGTGCGCATCGAGGACGACTACAGCCTCGTCGACCTGCCCGAAGGCATGCCGTCCGAACTGCTGCAGCACCTGAAGAAGGTGCGCGTCGCCGGGCGCATGCTGCGCATTGCGCGCGTCGAAGCCGACGGCGCAGCCTCCGTGCCGGAGCGCGCGTCGCGCAAACCTGCACACGGTCGTCCCGGCGGCAAGGCGCCGCCGCGCCGCCCGCGCGAGCGGCGGTGAGGTGGTGTGGCGGGGATCGAGAAGCAGGATGCAGGGAGCGAGGCCTCCGCGCCCGCCGTCATTCCCGCGCAAGCGGGAATCCATTTTGCTTTTGCGGGGCGCCAGGAAGATGGATTCCCGCTTGCGCGGGAATGACGACCGAGGGGGACGCTTCCCGGTCCCCACTTTCCAATCCCTGCTCCCCCCCCCCTTAACACCCCCTCTACCATCACGCGCCCAGAATGACGCTGCCTCACCTTCAGGCGGAGGTGGCCCATGAAACAGCGCTGGGCGTTCTTCAAGGAGGCCGACCGCTCGTTCGGCCTGTTCTATCCGCGCCACTACGTGGTCGCCGGCTTCGACACCTACGAACGCGCGCAGACCGTCGCGCGGCAATTCATCGAGGCCGGCTTCGCCCACGACGACGTCGCCGCCGCGACCGGGCCGTTCGTGGCGCAGCGACTGGAGTCGCGGCGCAGCGCTAACTGGCTGCAACGCATCGAGGCGTCCATCGCCGAGGCCGTCGGCACCGAGGCCGGCTACATCGAGGACGACCTCAAGCTGGCGCGCCGCGGCGGCGCATTCCTGTTCGTGTACGTGCCGGACGCGGCGGCCGGGAAACGCGCCCGCCTGCTGCTCCGGCGCAGCCATCCGGTCTATGCGCGCCGCTACCACCCGCTGGGCATCGAGCGGTTGATCTATCCGCCGCAGTCGACGCTGTAGGCGATCGCGGCGGCGGCACCTAGCCGACCGCGCCGGCGAGGCGGTCGCGGACTTCCTCGCCCAGCGCGAGGCTGGCGGTCAGGCCGGGCGACTCGATGCCGAACAGATTGACCAGGCCGGGAACGCCGTGCACGGCCGCGTCATCGATGCGGAAATCCGCCATCGGTTCGCCCGGTCCCGCCAGCTTCGGGCGTACGCCGACGAAATCCGGCGCGAGATCCTCGTCGCGCAGCGCCGGCCACCACGCGCGCACCGCGTCGGCGAAGCGCGTGCGCCGGCTGTCGTCGAAGCGGTAGTCGGGTGCCGCGAGCCAGCGCACGTCGGGGCCGAAGCGCGCGCGCCCGGCCATGTCGAAGCCGAGATGCACGCCTAGTCCCTGCTGCTGCGGCAGCGGATAGATCAGCCGCGCGAACGGCGCGCGGCCGTGCAGCGCGTAGTAGTGGCCGGCGGCGTAATGCAGCGCCGGGACGTGCCGCGCATCCAGCCCCTCGACGCGCCGCGCAAGCTCGACCGCCCCCAGCCCCGCCGCGTTGACCAGCACGCGGCAGCGCGCCGCGCCGCCGTCGGCGGTTTCGACGCGGAAACCGTCCGCCTCGCGCACCGCGCGCCCGACGCGCGTGCGCACGAGCACCTGCCCGCCGGCGTGCTCGATCGCGCCGAGCAGGCTGATCACGTAGGCCGGCACGTCGACGATGCCCGAACTCGGCGACTCCAGCGCAGCGGCGCAGCGCAGCGCGGGCTCCAGCGCCTGCGCCGCCTCCGCGTCCAGCCAGCGCAGGCCCTGCGCCCCGTTCGCCTGCGCACGCGTCTGCAGCGCGCGCAGCGCATCGACTTCGCCTGCGGAGGCTGCCACCACCAGCTTGCCCAACCGCCGGTGCGGCACCGCGTGCGCCTGGCACCATGCGTACAGCAGCGCGTTGCCGCGCACGCACAGGCGCGCCTTCAGCGAACCGGACGGGTAGTACAGGCCGGCGTGGATCACGCCCGAGTTGCGGCTGGAGATGCCCTCGCCCGCCTTCGGCTCGGCTTCCAGCACCCACACCTCGCGGCCCGCGGCAGCGAGCGCATGCGCGCAGGCCAGGCCGACCACGCCGGCCCCGACCACGATCGCCTCGACGTCGTACGCCGCCTCCATGCCCTCGACCTCACTGCATGCGCGCGAACAGCACGCAGATGTAGGTGACGAATACGACGAAGTACGTCATCGCCAGCGTCGCCTGCACGGCGACGCGGCGTGAGACGAAGCCGGGGATCGCCAACAGCACCCACAGCAGGCGCATGGCGGCGTCGAAATCGAATTGAAGCCGGCCGAGCATCCATTGCTGGAAGAAGCTCGCCAGCGGCACCAGCGCGACGATCGCGTAGAACGGCCGGCGGCGTTCGATGAACTCCCGCACCAGCTCCTTGCCGTCGAGCATCAGGTCCGCCGGCAGGATCAGGTAGGCCAGCAGGTACAGCAGCATCGGCAAGACCATGAACGCGGCGTAGCCGAGGAAGGTCCACGCCTGCACGTAGCGCCAGACGAACGACGCCCACCACACCTGGAAGTGCACCAGCAGCAGCGTCGCCACCATCACCATCAGCCACCACGCAGGCGCCAGCGCGCGGCCGTCGCGCACCAGCCGGGCGATACCGGACAGCAACTGGGTGATGCCGAGGCCGAGGATGATCGACAGCAGTACCGAGATGTATTCGAAGTCGCTCATTTCCTGCCCGCTTGCTCCGGTGGCGGCGGCAAATTAGCAGGGTGGACGTCGTCGCGCGACCGGCGCGGCTTCCCGCGAGTGATGCGGCCGTGCCACGATGGCGGCACGCCACGTCCTGTCGAAGGAGTCGTCGATGCCGACCGCCGTCTCGCGCCTGCGCTGGCTGTTCCTCGGACCGGATGGGTTGCGCGCGGGCTGGCGCTTCCTTGCCTTTCTCGTGCTGTGGCTGCTCGTCGACAACGGGCTGCGCTGGGCGGTGCTGACCGCCACCCGCTACACCCCGCCGCCGGGCTTCGACCCGAAAGACCTGCTGATCGCCGACACCTTGATGGCGATCTCCGTGCTCGCGGTGAGCTGGGCGCTGGTCCGCGCCGAACGCCGCGGCACGGCCTGGTTCGGCCTGCCGCTGCGCGGTGCGTTCGGGTCCCTGTTCTGGGAAGGCGTGTTGTGGGGAGCGCTGCTGGTGTCCGCACTGTTCGCGGCGGCCTGGGTCGGCGGTGGCGTCGGCGTGAGCGGCTTCGCAGTGCACGGCGCCGAACTGGCGCGCATGGCCGTGCTGTGGATCGCGGCGATGGCGATGGTGGGACTCGCCGAGGAAAGCCTGTTCCGCGGCTATCCCTTCGTGGTGCTGGCGCGCGGCCTGGGCTTCTGGCCGGCGGCCTGGCTGCTGTCGCTGCTGTTCGGCGCCGACCACTATTTCTTCAAACCGATGGAGACCGTCGCCGACGGCCTCAGCGTCACCCTGCTCGGCCTGTTCTGCTGTTTCACCTTGTTGCGCACCGGGCAGCTGTGGTTCGCGATCGGCTTCCACGCGGCGTTCGATTTCTTCGCGTTAGGCCTATACGGCGCGCCCAACACCGGCAACAGCGGCAAAGCACTGCCCGGCCATCTGCTCGACACGCACTTCGCCGGGCCGACCTGGCTGACCGGCGGCCCGCAAGGCCTGGAAGCGAGCTGGCTGATCTTCCCGCTGCTCGCGTTGATGGCCTGGGCGTTCCACCGGCGCTACCCGCGGGCGTGGCTGGAAGCCCTGCCGCAGCGCGCTGCGGCATCGCCCGTCATGGCGAGCGGCGAGACGCTACCCTAGCGGTGCCGGGCGGATCGTCGTGCCCGCCGCCAGCGGAGGGCTGCCCCCATGACGTCCACGCCGATGCAGCGCTACTTCGCCCACCGCTGGGCCTACCCGGCCACGCTGCTTGGCGCGTTCGCGCTGTTCTGGCTCGCGCTGGCGATCCGCCCGCTGTACCGCCAGGACTGGCTGCTGGAAAACCTGCTGGTGGTGGTCGCGGTGCCGCTGTTCGTGGCGACGTTCCGCCGCCTGCGTTTTTCCAACGGCGCCTATGTCGCGCTGTTCGTGTTCTTCGTGCTGCACGAGGTCGGCGCGCACTACACCTACTCGCTGGTGCCCTACGACCGCTGGTTCGAGGCGCTGACCGGGCACGCGCTGAACCATGCGCTGGGGCTTGAACGCAACCACTACGACCGCCTGATCCACTTCGCCTACGGGCTGCTGATCCTGCCGGCGTCGGTGGAATTGCTCGACGCGGTGGCGCCGCCGCGCGGCGTGTGGCGCTGGCTGCTGCCGGTGCTGTTCGTGATGTCGCACTCGACCATCTACGAGCTGGTCGAATGGGCCGCCGCGGAAGTCTTCGGCGGCGAGCTCGGCCAGGCCTATCTCGGCACGCAGGGCGACATCTGGGACGCGCAGAAGGACATGGCGCTGGCGACGCTGGGCGCGGTGCTCGCCCAGCTCGCCGTGCAGTGGCGCCGGCGGCGGCGCGCGCGCTGAGCCGCCGGCGCCGCCCGCTCAATATTGCGCGGTCTTCACCAGCAGCTGCTTGGCCAGCGCGCCGTGCACGTGGCCGATGCCGCGCGCGAGATGCAGCAGCGCGCAGAACAGCACCACGCCGAGCACCAGCGTCAGCGGCTCCAGCCACAGCGGGATGCCGTAGGAGACGTCGTCGAGATTGATCACGCCGAATCCGGTGGTCGCGTACAGGATCGGCCCGACCAGCAGTTCCAGCGACAGCGCCACGCCGACGATCGCCACGGTGAAGTAGAGGATGCCCAGCGGCAGCATCAGCACCATGTAGAACAGCGTCGACCAGGTGCGCGGATCGACGAACATGCCCTTGATGCGCGCCATCAGCGGCTTGCCGCGGTCGGCGTACAGCGGCCGCCGCGGCATGCGCACGCCGAACATGGCTTCGATCAGGCGCCCCTCGACCAGCGACAGCGCGCGCACGGTGGCGATGAACAGCGTCGCGAACGGCAGGCCGAAGATCAGCACGCTCAGCCCCAGCGACAAGCTGGTGCCGGTGACCGCCCAGGTGAAATAGAAGATGCCGGTCGCCAGCGACAGGATCATGTAGAACAGCGCGGCCCAGGCGCGCGGATCGGCGCCGACGCCGAAGAAGCGCGCCAGCAGCGAGCGCCGCGCCGGCGGCGGCGGCGGGCGCAGCGCCTCCTGCACCTGCGCTTCCTTGTCGCGGTAGATGTCGGCCACTTCCTCCGGCGCCCCGTAGCTGGTCGCCACCTCGGCCAGCAGCTCGGCCTCGCCCCTGCCCGGGTTCTCGGCCAGCTCCGAGCGCAGGTATTCCTCGGCGTCGTACAGCGCGTCCTGGATCAGCGCCGCGTCGGCGCCGGCCAGCGCTTCGCGCAATTGCTCCAGGTAAGCCTCGATGGTCTTCGGGATGGCGGCGGTCATGGCGGTGTCCCCTGCAGGATGGCGTCGACGAATTCGCGGGTGTCGGACCAGGCGGCGCTCCAGGCGCGCAGCACCTCGCGGCCCAGCGGCGTGATCGCGTAATAGCGGCGCGGCGGCCCGGCCACCGACGGCTCGACGTGGCTCGCGGCCAGCCCGGCGGCGCTGAGGCTGCGCAGCACCGGGTACAGCGCGCTCTGCTTGCCGGCCAGCACGCCGCCGCCGCTGCGCTCGAGCCGCTTGGCGATCTGGTAGCCGTACATCGGCTCGCGCGCGCGCGCCAGCACCGCCAGCAGCACCATCGCCACGGTGCCGGCGGCCAGCTCCTTCTGGAACTTCTTGAGGTGGACTTCGCTGGAGATCACGACCCTGTCCGCAGGCAGCTAGGCACGGATCGACAATAGTACTAACTTATTGTTAGTGGATCGGCCGGAAGTCACGCCTGCGGCGGCGCCCGGCGTCCGCGGGGCGGCCTCAGCGCACGACCAGCACCGGCACCTTGCTCTGCGCCAGCACCTTGGTGGTCACCGAGCCCAGCAGCAGGCCGCGCAGGGCGCCGTGGCCGTGCGAGCCCATCACCACCAGGTCGTAGCGGCCGCGCCGGGCGAGCTGGGCGATCGCTTGCCCCGGCGCGCCGACCATGGCGATCGGCTTGATCTCCATGCCCGCCTTCTGCGCGGCCGCCAGCGGTGCCCGGAACGCCGCGTTGGCGTTGCGCTCGTAGTAGCGATCGACGTTGCTGCGCCCGAGCGCGCGGGCGATATGCGGCGGCAGCGGCGTGTCGACGTAGACCATGTCGACTTCCGGCTTGCGGCCGAAACGGGTCATGTGTTCGAGCACGTAGCGCACGGCGCGACGGGAAAACGCGCTGCCATCGACGGCGATCAGCACTTTCATCGGACACCTCCGCTGCATGGGGTCGCCAGCCGTGGCGACCATGTCATGCTCGCATGCTGGCGCAGCGGCCGCGTGCGGCATTGAGGCGCATCAAACGCCGCCGCTTGACGCGCGCGGCGCGGGCGGGCCTGATGCCGCCATCGATCGCAGCATGAGGGAGTCCGCGATGCGCGCCACCGCATGGTCCACCGCCCTGTCCGCCGCCATGCTCGTCGCGCTGGCCGCCTCTGCGCCCTCGGCCGCAGAGGCGCCCCGTCCGCGCACCATGCAGGAAGTGCTGGACGCCTCGAAACCGTCCGACTGGCGGCCGCTGGATCCGGCGCACACGCTGTACATGGACCTTGCCGCGGGGCGCGTGGTGATCGAGCTGGCGCCGGCGTTCGCGCCGCTGCACGCGGCCAACATCGAGACGCTGGCGCGCGCGCACTACTGGGACGGCCTGGCGATCCTGCGCGTGCAGGACGACTTCGTCGCGCAATGGGGCGATCCGGAGGCCGAGCACGCCGACAAGCGCCGTCCGCTGGGCGAGGCCAGGGCGACGCTGCCACCCGAGTTCACCCGCACCGCCGCCGGCCTGCCGTTCACGCGCCTGCCCGACGGCGACGTGTACGCGCCCGAGGTCGGCTTCAGCGACGGCTTCCCGGCGGCGCGCGACCCGCGCAGCGGCGAGGCCTGGCTGGCGCACTGCTACAGCATGGTCGGCGCCGGCCGCGACAACGACGTGCAAAGCGGCCCCGGCACCGAGCTGTACGCGGTGATCGGCCAGGCGCCGCGCCAGCTCGACCGCAACATCGCCGTGGTCGGCCGCGTCGTGCAGGGCATGGAGCTGCTGGCGGCGTTGCCGCGCGGCGGCGGCGCGCTCGGCTTCTACGAGCAGCCGCGGCAGCGCGTGCCGATCCTGCGCGTGCGGCTCGCCGCCGACGTGCCGGCGCCGCAACGCACGAATCTCGAGGTGCTGCGCACCGACACCGCCACCTTTGCCGCGCTGGTGGAATCGCGGCGCAACCGCCGCGACGACTGGTACAAGGTGCCGGCCGGCCGCATCGGCCTGTGCAACGTGCCGATCCCGGTGCGCGCCGCGCCTTCCCGCTGACCCGGCGACGCGGCCCCACCGGCGCGCCGCCGCGCGACAATGCCGGCGACGACGGAGGCGCCGATGGGCGGGACCGTGCGACTGCTGCTCGGCGGCGATGCGATGCTCGGACGCGGCGTCGACGCCGTGCTGCGCGAACGCGGGGCCGCGTACCCGTTCGCACCGCTGGCGCCGCTGCTGGCAACCGCCGATCTGCGCTTCGTCAACCTCGAATGCGCGATCACGCCGCGCCGCACGCGCTTCCAGGGCGCGCCCAAGGCGTTCTACTTCCGCGCCGATCCGGTCGCCGCCGACGCGCTGGCCGCCGCCGGCGTGGATCTGGTCGGCCTGGCCAACAATCACGCCCTCGACGCCGGCATCGAGGGGCTGCGGGACACGTTTGACGCCCTCGCGCAGCGGCACATCCGCTGGGTCGGCGCCGGTGCCGATCTCGACGCCGCCGCGGCACCCTGCGTCCTCGACTGCAAGGGGCAGCGCCTCGGCATTCTGGCCTGCTGCGATCACCAGCCGGACTTCGCGGCCGCCGCCGGCCGGCCCGGCATCCACTACCTCGACCTCGGCAACCCGCGCGATCGGCAGGCGCTGCTGGACCGCACCGCGGCGCTGGCGAGTCGCGTCGACCACGCCGTCGTCTCGCTGCACTGGATGCCGAACTGGGTGCCGGCGATCGCGCCCGAGCGCCGCCGGTTGGCCCGGGAACTCGTCGCCTCCGGCGCGCGCGTGGTCTGGGGGCACAGCCCCCACCACGTGCTGGGCGCGGAGTGGATGGGCGGCAGCGCGGTGCTCTACTCGACCGGCGACCTGCTCGACGACTACGCGCTCGATCCGCACTACCGCAACGACCGCCAGTGCCTGTACCTGCTCGAACTCGAGCCGCACCGGCTGGCCTCGCTGCACGCCCATCCGCTCGAACTGGAATACGCGCGCACCGTACCCGCCGGCGCCGCGGCGCGCCGCTGGCTGGCGCGCCGGCTCGCGGCCGCCTGCCGCCCGCTCGGCAGCCGCGTCCGCCGCGACGGCGAGCGCTTCGCGATCCTCCCCGCCGCCGCCCCCGGGACACGCCGCGCCTGACCCAGGTCAGGGCCGCGGCGCCGCGCGGGGCGCATGCTGGCGGTCCCGCAACCGTCGAGAGTCCGACCCCCATGAATGCGTGCGCCACGCCCTCGTCCGAGACCGCCCACCTGTTCGACGCCCGCGGCGTCGCCCGCCGCTTCCGCCATTCCGCGATCTTCGGCGCGCTGAGCGCGCTCGAGCCGGGCGAGACCATGCGCTTCGTCAACGACCACGACCCGCTGCCGCTGCTCGACCAGTTGCGCCAGCGCTTCGGCGAGCACCTGACCGTCACCTATCGGCAGCGCGAGCCGGGCGCGATCGTGATCGATTTCGGCATCGTCGCCTGAAGTGCGCCGCGCCGGCGCCCTGCTGCACCTGTCGCGCGAACACCACACCACGCTGGCGATGGCGGCGCACGCGCGCCGCGTCGCCGACGCTGGCGACGCGGCGGACTGCGCGGAGGCGCTGGCGCGCCTCGATGCGCACTGGCGCAGCATGATGAACGCGCACTGCGCGGCCGAGGAGCTGCTGCTGCGCCTCGCCGCGGACGCGGTGGGCGCGGCCGATGCCGCGCGCATCGTCGCCGAGCACGCCGAGCTGCACACGCTCGCCGTCGGCCCCTGCGCGCTGGACGCGCCCGCGCGCCTGCGCCGGTTCGCCGAACTTACCGTCGCCCACGTCCGCTACGAGGAACGCGAGCTGTTCCCGCAGCTGCAGGCCCATCCCAGCGTCGCCGCGCCGGACGCCGCGGCGGACAGTCCAAGGCCATCCGCATGAGTTTCCCCTCTTTCTTCGAACAGGCGCCGGTCGTGCGCATGCGCGACCCGCTCGCCGCCCTGCTCGGTGCCGCCGCCGGCGGCGTGATCGAGTACCACTACGCCGACGCCGTGCGCCTGGCCGGGCATTCCTGCCCCACCGTCGCCGGCGCGTACCTGATGGGGCGCGCGGCGCTGACCGCGCTGTACCCGGACCGCTTGCCCGAGCGCGGCGGCATCGCCGTGCGCATGCCCGCACCGCAGGACGAGGGCACCACCGGCGTCATCGCCCAGGTGCTGACCCTGCTCACCGGCGCCGCGGCCGACAACGGCTTCCACGGCATCGGCGGCCGCCACGTGCGCCACGGCCTGCTCAGCTACGCCGAGCGCAACGACGGCGACGCCGTGATCTTCCGCCGCCTCGACAACGGCACCGCGGTGGCGGTCGAACTGGACACCTCGCCGGTGCCGGCCGATCCGAGCCAGCGCGCGCTGCTGACCGCGATCCTGCAGGACCGCGCCGACGCCCGCCAGCAGACCGCCTTCGGCGACGCCTGGCAGGACCGCGTGCGCCGCCTGCTGCTGGAGTTCGCCGACGACCCGCGCGTGGTGCGCGTCGCCCGCGTGCCGGCCTGATCGGCAGCATCGGCCGCCGCGAACCGGCGGCCCCGTCCCCGCCAAGCCGCGCCGGCGCTGGAACGCCGGCGTATGCTGGCCCGCATGCCGGAAAGGATCCGACATGCGCCGTGCCGCCAAACCTGAGCCGCGGGCAACGCTGGAGGCGAAGGTCGCCTTCCTGAAGCGCGCCGACGCCTACCCCGGGCGGCCGGCGCGGGTGGAGGCGATCGAGACGCACTTCTCGTGGGTGTTCCTGACCCCACGCCACGCCTACAAGCTGAAGAAGCCGGTCCGCTTCGCCGCGCTCGACTACCGCTCGCTGCGCCTGCGCCGGCTGAACTGCATGCGCGAGGTGCGCCTGAACCGCCGCCTCGCGCCCGACGTGTATCTCGGCGTGGTGGCGCTGACCCGCGACGCGCGCGGGGCGCTGCGCCTCGGCGGCCGCGGGCGCCGCGTGGACTGGCTGGTGAAGATGCGCCGCCTGCCGGCGACGCGCACCCTCGCCCATGCGATCGCCGCCGGCCGCGTGCGCGACGCGGACCTGCGCCGCATCGCCGCGCACCTCGCCGATTTCTTCCGCACGGTGCCCGCGGTCGCGGTCGCCGCCGAAACCTACCGCCGGCGCTTCGCCCACGGCGTGCGCACGCACCGGCGCTACCTGCTGCGCCCCGCGTTCCGGCTGCCGCGCGCAGCCGTCGAGGCACCGGCCGCCGCCCTGCTGGATTTCCTGGCGCGCCGCGGCGACCTGCTGGAAGCGCGCGCCCGCGAGCGCCGCATCGTCGAGGGCCACGGCGACCTGCGGCCCGAGCACATCTACTTCGGCACACCGCCGGTCATCGTGGACTGCCTCGAATTCGAGCGTGCGCTGCGCACGCTCGATCCGGCCGAAGAGCTGGCGCTGCTCGTCGTGGAGTGCGAGCGGCTGGGCGCGCCGGCGGTCGGCGCGCGGCTGCTCGCCGCCTGGCGCAAGGCCGCCGCGGAGCGGGCGCCGCAGGTATTGTTCGAATTCCACATGGCCTGGCGCGCCTACCGGCGCGCCGTCGCCGCGGCCTCGCACCTGGATGCGCCCGCCCCGGCCGATCCCGCGAAGTGGCGCAGGCGCACGCGGCAATACCTGCGGCTGGCGCGCGACCACGCGCGCCGACTCGCGCAGCCCGCCCCGGCCCCCGACACGGCCGACGGCGCGCTAGCCGCAGCCGGCCGGCGCGCCCGCCGCGGCTGAAGGCGCGCGCGACCTGCGTTCCTTCCGCGTCAGCCGGCGCCTTCCGCCTGCAGTTCGACCAGCGAACCGCCCGCATGGATGCGCCGGATCGCCTCGGCGAACAGGCCCGCCGCATCGACCACGTCGAGCTTGCGCGCGGCCAGCGCGGGGTCGAGCCGGAACGGCGGCACGGTGTCGGTCACGGCCACGCGGTCGAGCGCGTCGTCGGCCAGCACCTCGCCCGCCGCGCCGAGGAACAACCCGTGTGCGGCGGCGACGCGGACGCTGCGCGCGCCCTGCGCGCGCGCTGCACGCGCCGCGCGCAGCACGGTGGTGCCGGTGCCGATCAGGTCGTCGACGATCAGCACGCTGCGCCCGCGCACGTCGGCGAACAACGCCTCGCCGGACACCACGCCGCCGCTGCGCTGCTTCTCCATGAAACCGAGCGGCAGCGGCCGCCGCAGCGCTTGCGCCAGCGCCTGGCGGAACGCGTCGGCGCGCTTGATGCCGCCCGCGTCGGGCGACAGCACGACGACGTCGTCGTCGCGCAGCAGCGGCGCGTAGTGCGCGACCAGCAGCGGGCGCGCCTCGAGGTGCTCGGTGACGCAGCGGAACGCGTTCTGGAAGGCGGCCAGGTTGTGCACGTCCAGCGTCACCACGCGGTCGACGCCGACCGCCTCGAACAGCGCGGCGACGTAGCGTGTGGTGAGCGGGTCGCGCGGCTTGGTGCGGCGGTCCTTGCGCGCGTAGCACAGGTACGGCAGCACCGCGGTCACGCGCGCGGCGGAGGCGTCGCGCAGCGCGCCGAGGAAGAACAGCAGCCGGCACAGCTTGTCGTTGACGCTCTGCGCTGCGTCGGCGTACAGCGACTGCACGACGAACACGTCCGCGTCGCGCACGCTGGCCAGCGGCCGCGCCTTGTGCTCGCCGTCCTCGAACTCGCGCTCCTCGTGCGGCGCCAGCGCCACGCCCAGGTGCGCGGCGATGCGCTCGCCGTAGGCGCGGCTGGCGTCCAGCGCGAACAGCCGAAGCTCGGTGCCGGGCATACGCGGTCTCCGCGGCGCGCGTCGTGGTGCAGGCGGATGCTGGCAGCCGCCGGCGGCGACGTTTCCGACCCAGATCAAATCCGCGCCGCGGCCGTGCCGGCTTGCGCCGCAACCGGCGGCGCATGTTGACGCACGTCAACACGCGTCGGCGACGGCGCGCCAATCTGTGCCGCAGAACTTCCGGGGCATCGCCACACGCGTACCGCTCACCGCACCGTCCGGAGATCCGCCATGAAGCTCAACGTCGGCATCACCGACCGTTTCATCCGCACCATGCTCGGCTTCGCCCTGCTGAGCCTGCTGCTGATGCCCGGCAACGCGCGCTGGCTCGGCCTGCTCGGGCTGATTCCGCTGCTGACCGCGCTGGTCGGCATGTGCCCGCTGTACACGCTGCTCGGCGTCGACACGCGCAAGCGCAAGGCGCACTGAGCGCTACGACCATGCCCGTGACCATCCACATCCGCATCACCGGCAGTGCCGACGACGCGCGCGCATTGGCCACCACGCTCGAGGGCCTGCCCGGTGTCGAGCGCATCGAGGAAGTGGCCGACATGATGCCGCACCTCGATGACGAGGACTCGAGCTCGGCCGGCCTGTCCGACGACCTCGGCCCCGGCGTGCACGCGCTCGAGGTCGAGGCACCCGACCGCGAGAGCGCCGAGCGCGTGCGCGAGCTGGCCGAGGCCGCCGGCATCGATCTCGGCGTGCCGATCGAGATCGTCGACGAGTTCTGAGCGCGGCCCCTCTTTCCAACGGCGCCGAAACGTCGCACGCTGTGCGGCTTCCGCCCCGTTCGCGCCGCCCCGATGCCGACCCAGCGCAAGGCCCTGCTGCAGATCCACCTGTGCGTGCTGCTGTGGGGCTTCACCGCCATCCTCGGCAAGCTGATCACGCTGCCGGCGCTGGCGCTGGTGTGGTGGCGCATGCTGATCGTCAGCGCGGCGCTGCTGCTGGCGCCGCGCGTCTGGCGCGGGCTGCGCGCGATGCCGATGCGGCTGCGCTTCGCCTACGCCGGCATCGGCGTGCTGGTGTCGCTGCACTGGCTGACGTTCTACGCCGCAGTCAAGCTGGCCAATGCCTCCGTCGGCGCGACCACGATCGCGCTCGGTCCCGTATTCCTTTCGCTGGTCGAGCCCTGGCTGGCGCGCCGCCGCTTCGATCCGCGCGAGCTGCTGCTCGGCGTCGCCGTGCTGCCCGGCGTGGCGCTGGTGGTCGGCGGCATCCCTGCGGGCATGCGCGCCGGCGTCGCCGTGGGCGTGGTCTCGGCGGTGTTCGTCGCCCTGTTCGGCGCGCTCAACAAACGCTTCGTCGAGCACGCCGACCCGCTGACCGTGACCTGCCTCGAACTCGGCGCCGGCACCGTGTTCCTGACCCTGCTGGCGCCGCTGCTGCCGCACGCGGGGCCGCTGCTGCCGCTGCCCGGCCTGCACGACGCCGTGCTGCTGCTGACGCTGGCGCTGGGCTGCACCCTGCTGCCATTCGCGCTGGCGCTGGTGGCGCTGCGCCGGCTGAGCGCGTTCGGCGTGCAGCTGATCACCAACCTGGAGCCGGTCTACGCGATCCTGCTGGCCGCGCTGCTGCTGGGCGAGCAGCGCGAGCTGTCGCCGGCGTTCTATGCCGGCGTGGCGATCATCCTCGCCGCGGTGTTCCTGCACCCGCTGCTGACGTGGCGCAGCGCGCCGGCCGACCACCCGGAAGTGCTGGGCACGGCGGAATCGAAAGGCATCGCCGACTGAATCCGCGCCGCCGCGCCGGATAGGAATCTTTTAGGAAAGGCTTAGCGGCGATTTAGCAACGCCGGCGGCAACGCCCGACTACGCTGGCGGGCTGTTGCCGGGCGCTCCCGCGCCGGCCTTCCCACGAGTAGACGGACCCGCAACGCATGAACGCCGCCAACATCCGCATGAACATGTACGGCCCGATCCACAAGGGCCTGCGCTCCCGCATGGCCGAAACCATGACCGCGCTGGGGCGCATGGACTGCAGCGATGCCGCCCAGGTCGAAGCGACCCTCGATCTGCTCGGCGACCTCCTCGATCTTTGCCGCGACCACCTCGAGCACGAAAACCGTTTCGTGCACACCGCGATGGAAGCGCGCGCGCCGGGCTCCGCCGACGCTGCCACCGTCGAGCACGCGCACCACCAGGCCGAGATCGCGGCGTTGCAGGCGCTGTGCTCGCACGTCGCCGGCAGTCGCGATCGCGAGCGCGCCGAGCTGGCGTACCGGCTCTACCTCGCGTTCTCCAGCTTCGTCGCCGAGAACCTGACGCACATGCGCTTCGAGGAGGAGCACAACAACGCCGTGCTGTGGTCGCACCACAGCGACGAGGAGCTGCTGGCGATCGAGCAGGCGCTGGTCGCCTCCATCCCCGAGGCGAAACGGCCGCGCGCGCTGCGCCTGATCGTGCCGGCGCTGGCGCACACCGAACGCGTGCAGTTCCTCGCCCATATGCGCGAGGGCATGCCGGCACCGGCTTTTGCCGGCGTGCTGGCCATGCTGATGCCGCTGCTGGATGCGCGCGAACAGGACAAGCTGCGCACGGCGCTCGGCCTCGACGAGGGGGCGGCCGGCATCGCCGCGTGAGCGCGCCGCGCGCTCAGCCCGCGGCCTGCTCGACCAGCCGCAGCGGGCGGGTGACGCGCAGGCGGAAGCGGCCGCGTCCGGTCTTGTCGATGCCGAGCCAATCGGCGCGCTCGGACAACCGCTTGGCCAGCAGGATCAGGCGCGCCTCCAGATTGTCGACCACGTCCGGCAGGCCGATCGCAGGATCCAGGCGCAGCTCGCGGTTGCTGTAATCGACGCGGCCGTCCCGCACATAACCACTCAGCAGCCGCCACAGGATCGCGCCGGCGACGCCCTTGATCAGGTAGTCGTCGCCGAGAAAGATGCTGTTGTCGCGCCGGTAGCGCCGTACCGTCACCGGCGTCGCACCGACGGCCGGCGCCGCCGGCGCGGCGGGCTCGCCGGCTTCCTCGCTGTCCGCCTCGTCGCGCAGCGCGCGCACGGCGACGCCGAGCGCGGCGGCGACCGCGCCCAGCGCGTCCTCGTCGTCGTGGCTGAAGCGCAAGTCCTGCGCGCTCTCCGCGTACAGCACGCCGAGCAGCTCGCCGCCGGCCTCGATCGGCACGGCCAGCTGGCTGCCCGGCTCGGCCAAACCCGGGAACGGGATCGCCGTCTCCAGCGTGTCCGCCGCGCCCTCGCCCAGCGCCGACTCGCGAACCGCGTGTCCGTAGGCGTACTCCGCGGCTTTGTGGTTGATGCGGATCGAGGTGCGGTACTGGGCGACGACGCCGACGATGCCGGCGCCGAACGGGATCTCCGAACCGACGCCCGAAGCCGCATAGCCGCGGCTGGCCACCGTGTACAGCCGCGTGTGCGCGCGGTCGCACAGCAGGAGCATCGCGTGCTCCACGCCGAACTGGCGGCCGAGCCCGTCCAGCGTCTGTTCGAACAGCGCGTCCATCGCCGACGCCGCGGCGATCCGCTGCGTCAGCAGGCGCACCGCCGGCAGCAGGTTGCGCTCGGCGTCCTGGCGGCGGCGCTCCTGCGCGTCGATGCGCTCGATGCGCAGCACGCGGTAGATGTCCGCGCCGAGCAGGCGGAACACGCCGCTCATGCCGGTGTGCGAGGCGATGCCGGCAAGACGCGCCTTCATGCGCTGGAACAGCGCGCCTTCGGTCTCGGTGCGTTCGAAGCGGAGATACAGGCGGTAGCACGCCGCCGTCTGCGGGTGGATCACCAGCACCGTCGCCAGCGGATGCGCCAGCACGTTCGCGTGCGTCTTGTTGAAGAACTGGAACGACAGCGCGACGTGGTCGCAGTCGACCAACTCGACCTGCGAGGCGTAGGCGACGTTGGGCGTGCCGTCCGGCGCGCAGGTGGCAATCACGGCCGGGATCACGCCGTCCAGGCAGGCGCGGATCGCGTTCAGCGTGGCGCTCACGGCGCGCTCCCGATCTTCGAACCGGCCCTCGGTCCCGGCGTCTGCAGGAACGCCTCGCTGGGCACGAACGCGACCACGCGCAGGTCGTCGTCGGCGTAATCGAAGTATCCGGCCAGCAGGCCCGGTGCGAAGCCGAGCGCCGCAAGGTTGCGGCTGAAGCTCTCGCGATAGTGCCGGGCGCACTCGCGGTCGGCGGCGTCCGGTATCTCCACGCGCGCGCCGCTGCCCTTGAGTTGCAGCGCGCGGTGCGTGCCGACCTCCGAGTAGACCGCCGCCACCGCGCCGCCGGTCTCGATGTCGCGCAGCAGCTCCACCGAATGCGAACCCACCACCAGGATGCGTACGCCGTGCTCGCCGTCCAGCGCGCGGCAGCCGTAGCCCTTGGTCAGCGTCGGCACGTTGGCGGCGTCGCGCGAGGCGACGGTGATGGAGACGCCGCCCTCGATGAAGCGCACCCAGTCCGGATCGAGCCAGGCGGAAACGGGGATCGGCGGCATGGGCGTACCGGCAGTCGGATCGTGCGAAGCCTCGGCGACAGCATAGCCGAGCGCCCGGCGGCCGTCGCCGCCGGCCGGCGTTTCGCGCCGGCGCGCGGCGATGCCAGAATGGCCGGCGTCTTCGACCAGGGAGCACTCGATGGACATGCCGCAACCCGGTCCCGCGCACGCGCAGTTCGCCCGCGTCGTCTTCCGCCCGCACGGCGTGATGATGCCCGACCCGGCCGACGGCGACGTGCTGCACCTCGCGAAACGCACGCCGCGCGGCGAGGCGCGCCATGCCTATCGTGCCGAAGGCGCCCGCCTCGGCTTCGCCGTCGAGACCCGCCTGCCCGGCCAGGACGCCTTCGGCGCCCTCCTGACCGGCGCCTACCGTCGCCGCGCGGATTGAATCGCCGCGCCGCATCGCATCGCTTCGAACTGGGGAGATCCGCATGAAACGCCTGCTCGCGCTCTGTCTCGGCCTGCTGCTCACCGTCGGCGCCTCGGCCGCGCCCGACCAGCCGCCCGGCGTCGATCCGCACAGCTTCGTCGCCTACGGCGCCAACGTGCTGGCGCTGACCGGCGCGCAACTGATCGACGGCACCGGCGCCGCACCGCGCCCGCACGTCACCGTGCTGATCCGCGACGGCCGCATCGCCGCGGTCGACGAGGACGGCAGCGTGGCGATCCCCGCCGACGCCAAGCGCATCGACCTCGCCGGCAAGACCCTGCTGCCCGGCTACGTGATGCTGCACGAGCACCTGTTCTATCCGACCGGACGGCTCTCCTACGCCAGCATGCCGTACAGCTTCCCGCGCCTGTACCTCGCCGGCGGCGTCACCACCATGCGCACCGCCGGCAGCATCAATCCGTACGCCGACCTCGGCATCAAGCAGTGGATCGACAGTGGCCGCGCGGTCGGCCCGCACATCTTCTTCACCGGCCCTTACATCACCGCGGCCAGCCCCGAGTTCCCGATCATGCAGGTGCCGGACTTCGGCGCGCCGCGCGCGGCGCGCGCGGAGGTGCGGCACTGGATCGACCTCGGCGCGCGCGACTTCAAGACCTACACCACGATCAGCCGCAAGACGCTGAAGGCGGTGATCGACGAGGCGCACGCGCACGGCGCGCGCGTCACCGGGCACCTCTGCTCGGTGACGTTCGCGGAAGCGGCGAACCTCGGCATCGACGACCTCGAACACGGCGTGTTCGTCGCCACCGACTTCGTCAAGGACAAGCAGCCGGACCGCTGCCCGCCCAATGCCGAAGTGGCGAAGTCGATCGCCGCGCTGGACGTGCAGGGTGCGCCGGCGCAAGGACTGATCCACACGCTGATCGCGCACCACGTCGCGCTGACCTCGACCCTGCCGGTGATCGAGGCGTTCACGCCCGGCCGCCCGGCCCTGCCCGCCGACGTGCTCGACCTGATGTCCGCGTCGGCGCGCGACAACTACCTGCGCGCCTACGCCGCGGTGGCGAGCGCGCATTCGCAGACCGCGATCGACGCCTTCAAACACGGCATGGCGTTCGAGAAGGCGTTCCTCGACGCCGGCGGCCTGCTGGTCAGCGGCACCGACCCGACCGGCAACGGCGGCGTGGTGCCGGGCTACTCCAACGCGCGCGAGGTCGAGCTGCTGGTCGAGGCCGGGCTCACCCTGCCGCAGGCGGTGCAGGTGGCGACGCTGAACGGCGCCAGGTTCCTGCACATCGACAAGGAGACCGGCAGCGTCGCGGTCGGCAAGCGCGCCGACCTCAGCGTGATCGACGGCGATCCGACCCGCAGCCCGAGCGAGCTGCGCAGGGTGCAGGTCGTGTTCAAGGACGGCGTCGGCTACGACGCGGCGAAACTGCGCGACAGCGTGCGCGGCGATGTCGGCACGCGCTGAAACGCGACGGGCCGCGCGGCTTGCGCCGCGCGGCCCGGGGTGCCGCCATGAAACAGATCAGAACTTGACGGTCACGCGGGCCCAGTAGTAGCGCCCCAGCGTGTCGTAGGTGTTCACGTCCGTGTTCGCGTTCTGCACGTTGTTCTGGAAGAACATCGGCGGCTGCTTGTCGAACGCGTTGTCCACGCCCACGTCGAGGTGCGTGTTGAACGCCTTCAGGTCGTAGCCCGCGCTGAGGTTGTTGTAGGCCTGGGCGCCGTACTTCAGCTCCACGCCCGGCACCATCTGGTCCGCGGAATAGCCCTGGCCCAGGTCGGCGCTGCCCACCGTCAGCGGACCCACGTAACGCACGTTCCACGCCGCCGACCACGGCCCCTGGCTCCAGGTCACGCCAGCCAGTGCGCGCCAGCGGGCATAGTTGCCGTACTGGCTGTTGTAGTGACCGGCCACGTGGCTGACCACGTCGCCCGGCAGACCCGGCGTCTGGTCGTTGTCGTACTGCAAGATGTAGCTGCTGTCGAACGTCAGCGCGAAGTTGCCGAAGCGGGTTTCCGGCAGGCGGTACCTGAAGCCGAAGTCCACGCCGCGGGTGTCGAGGCGGCCGAGGTTGGTGTACGGCGCCTTGATCGTGTTGATCGAGCCGTTGCCGAGCAACGCGATGCCGTCGCAGTACGGGCTGTTCGGGTTCGAGTAGCACATGTTGAACACCGTCTGCGCGGTCGGACGCACGATCAGGTCGGTCAGGTAGATGCGCCACAGATCGACGTTGACCGAGAAGCCGTCCAGCCAGCTCGGGTCGTAGACGAAGCCCCAATCGAAGGACTTGCCCTTCTCCGGCTTGAGCGTGCCGCCGGCCGCAATCGCGCCGGAAATCAGCGTCTGCACCTGGTCGCCCGAGCGCGACAGGCCGCCGCCCTGGCAGGCGCGGCCGTGCACCGGATCGGTGGCGTCGCCTGGGCCGCAGGGATTGGCGTACTGGTCGAACGAGGTCGCCGCGCCCGCATACAGTTCGTTGATGTTCGGCGCGCGGAACACCTCGGCCACCGTGCCGCGCAGCAGCAGGTCGTCGATCGGACGCCACTCGACGGCGAGCTTGCTGTTGGTGGTATTGCCGGCAGTGTTGTAGTCGGAGTAGCGGCTGCCGAGGGTAACGTTCACGGCCCGCGCGAACGGCAGATCCTTCAGCACCGGCACGAACAGTTCCGCGTAGGCTTCCTTGACGCTGAAGCCGCCCTGGTTGGGCGTCGAGCACGCCTCGGACTGGATCTTGCAGTTGCCGGTCTGCGGATCGGCCACGGCGATGTAGTCGACCATGTAGTGCTGGTATTCCTTGCGGTAAGCGCCGCCCGCCGCCAGGCTGACCGCGCCCGCGGGCAGATCGAACAGCTCGCCGTTCGCACTCACCTCGGCCTGACGCATGGTGTACAGCGTGTTGTAGAACGGATTCGCCGCGTACAGCTTGAGCAGCGTCGCGGTGGTCGGATCGTGCTGGTCGAAGATGTTCAGGCAGCCGCCCTTGGTCGAGCTGCCCTGCACGCAGCTGTCGCCCAGCGAACCATCGGCGCCCAGGCCGGCGGTGTCGAGATAGCCGAAAGACTGGTTCAACTGGCTGTAGTGGCCGTAATTGAGATCGGCTTCCCACTGCCAGCTCGTGTCGCCGACGCCGCCCTTCAGGCCGGCCACTGCCTGGTCGGTGGTGGTGGTGTAGTGCAATTGGCGGTTGCCCAGCGCGAGCATGCGGATGGCCAGATCGCCGAGCGAGCCATCGCCGCCGATCGGCACGCCGAACGGGTTGTTCGGATTGCCCGCGGACAGGGTGATGCCCTCGCCGGCGAGGTCGAGCGGCTCCGGCGCCAGTTCGGCCTCGGACGTCGTCTTGTTGTGGAAGACGTCCAGGAATGCCTCGATGTCGTCGTTGAGCCGGTAGTCCGCCAGCATGAACGCGTGCGCGCGCTCCTGCGGCGTCATGATCAGGTTGACCGCCTGGTAGTTGTAGGTGTCGCCCGGACCGGAACCCGACGGATCGACGTAACAGCGGTAGCCGGCCGGAATGCCGTTGCCGCCCGCCGCGGTCGGGTCGTAGGTGCCCGCGCCGAACTGGTTCGGGCAGTTCGCGAACTGCGGGGCGAAGATCAGGCCGCCCACGGACGCGAACGACCCCGAAGTGACCTTCTGCCCATTGCGGTAGTTGTAGGTGGCCTTCGAGTAGTCGCGGCTGGCGGCGCTGACCGCGTCGAAGCGGTTGTAGCTGACGCCGCCGATCACGCTGCCCTTGTCGCCGGTCTGGCCGAAGGTCAGGCCGAAGCCCCGGCGCGCGCCGTCGCCGCGCGAGGACACGCCGTAGTCGGTGCTGAACTCCGCGCCCTGGTAGTTCGAGCGCAGGATGAAGTTGACGACGCCGGCGATCGCGTCCGAGCCGTACACGGCGGAGGCGCCGTCCTTCAGCACTTCGACGCGCTCGACCATGTTCGCCGGGATGGCGTTGATGTCGCCGTCGACCACGCGCTGGCCGTTGACCAGGATCAGGGTGCGTTCCGCGCCGAGGCCGCGCAGGGAAACCTGCGAAGCGCCGTCGCCGCCGCCGTTGTTCACCTGCGGATTGTTGGCGGCGCCCGAGATGGAGGGCATCTGCTGGACGATGTCGCCAAGCGTCAACTTGCCCGACTGCTGGATCTGCGCGCGGTTGATCGAGAACACGGGGCTGGCGGTTTCCAGGTCGACGCGGCGAATGCGCGAACCGGTGACCACGATCGTCTCGAGCGCCTGCGGCTTCGCGGCGGGCTGGCTCTGCGCGGCGTCCTGCGCCATGGCGGCGAACGGCACGGCGGCCGCGAAGGCGGGGATGAGTAGCGGAATCTTGCCGAGGCCACGCGACGCGAGGGCGTGACGGATCGACCGCTGGATCAGCGGATTCGACATGGAGTTCTCCTGCTGTCTATCAAGGAATGCCGGAACGCTTCCGGCCGAAGAAGTTTAGGTTTCGTAAAAACGCGACGATCCGCCGCAAGTGACGTGAAGCGTGGCGATAATTGCCAACATCACTCCGCGACCTCGACATCGCCGCACGCGGTGCTTGCCAGCGCTTGCATCGCAGCGGCGTGCGGGCGTCTGCGCAGCTCGACCGAGGACACGCCGAGGCGACGTTTGATCGCGCGCGTCAGCGATGACTGGCTGTCGAAGCCGGTCGCCATCGCAACGTCGCCGACGCCGAGCGTGCCCGTCTCGATCATGCTGCGCGCGCGCTCGATGCGTCGTCCCATGAAATGCGCGTACGGCGTCTCGCCGAATACCGCGCCGAACGAGCGGATCAGATGCCAGTTCGAATAGCTCGCCATGCGCGCGAGCCTGGCGATGTCGAGTTCGCCGTCGGTATGCGTGGAAATGCAGTGCCGCACGCGCTGCAGCCGCAGGAAGGTCTGCTTGCGGTGCGCCAGCGAACGGCCGCGGCAGCGCGCGACCAGCTCGTCGTAGGGCGCCTGCAGATCGTGCAGCGCGTGTGCGAGCCAGGCGATCCGCGCCGCCGGCCACACGGTCGCCGCGCCGGAACCGATGGCGCCGGCCAACGACGCAAACGATGCGCCGAGCGCTGGCGGAACGTCGTGCAGCGCGGGGAACACGGCCGGTTCCGGCGCGATGCGGCCGCTGGTGATCGACGCCAACCTCGCCCAGGTGCGCTGCTGCGCGATCACGCCGATGCAGCGCGCGCCGGCGCTGGTCGCGATTTCCAGCGCACGCTCCGAATCCGAAGCGAACAGGCACTCGCCGCGCAGCGCGAGCTCGCCATCGGCGCTCGATGCCTGCACGCGACCCGCAACCGGACTCCACAGGCCGGCGAACTTGTGCGGCACGGCGAGCGCGGCGCCTTCGCCGATGTCGACGACCAGCAGGCCGGACGCCAGCGCGGCCACGGCGGATTCGTCGCGATCGAGCCTTTGCCGGCTGCCTGCCGCGATCCTGCGCGCGGCGAGCTTCATCGCCGCCATCCGGCATCGCGCCCGGCGCGGCGCCGACGCACGAAAGATGGCAGCCACCGGGGTCCCGGTCCCGGTGGCGTGCCAAGGGCCCTTCTTGTCGCACTTGCACAACACTGCCCGTTGGAGGGCGGGCAAATGCTATCGGCGCGCACGTCGGCGCGATCGGCACTTGCGGCGCGTTCGCGTGGCAGGAATTGCGCGCCCATGCCGCAGGCGCCGATACGGCGCCCCCGGCGGGCCGCCGCACGGACGCACGCGCCGGCGCGACGCACGCCTTCCGGCACATCCGGGGAAACAGGGTTCGGCAGCATGATGATGGGTGGTTTCATCGGGAAACGCACGCCACGGTGCGGCGTGGAACGAGGCGCGGCCGATCGCGCGCGGCCGGTTCGCGGCGCGGGCGGCACACCAGCGGTGCGCCGTGCGCGTCTGCGTGCCATCGTCCTGCGGCGCCGTCGCGCGATGAAGCCGGGTGCGAGCACAACACTCTTGTCGCCGGAGCAATGCCAACATGGTTGCGGATGAGCTTTCCCTGATCGTGACGTTCTCGCGCGTGGCCGAGACGGGCACCTTCTCGGCCGCCGCGGAACACCTGCACGTCGCCCCATCGGTGGTCAGCCGCCACATCGCCCGGCTCGAGGCCGAGCTCGGCGCGCGCCTGGTCCACCGCACCACGCGCAAGCTCGCGCTGACCGACGCCGGCCACGCCTACTACGCGCACTGCCGCCGCATCCTCGAGGAGATGGAGCTGTCGCGCGAAACCGTCGCCAGCCTGCAAGGCGAGCTGCGCGGGCAGTTGCGGGTCAACAGCACCGTGGGCTTCGGGCCGCTGGTGCTGACGCCGCTGTTGCCGGCGTTCCGGCGCCGTTATCCGAAGCTGGAGCTCAAGCTGTCGTTCACCGACCGCATGATCGACCTGGTCAAGACCGGTCACGATCTCGCCCTCCGCTTCATCGACGCGCCGCCGCCGAACATGGTCGCGCGCCGCCTCGCGCACGAGCCCGACGCGATCTGCGCGGCGCCGGCCTACCTGCGCGCGCACGGCGTGCCGACGTCGCCGGCCGAGCTGGAACGGCACGCTTGCCTGGTGCTCGAATCCCACGACGAATCGCACGACTGGCGTTTCCGCCGCGGCGCCACCGAGTGGCACGTGCGCCCAAGGCATGGCTACCGCATCAACTACGCCGCCGCCCTGCTCGATCTGGCCGTGCGCGGCGAAGGCATCCTGGTCCTTCCCGAATACATGCTGCGCAGCGACCTCGAGGCCGGCCGCCTGGTCCGCGTGCTGGAGGACTGCACCTTCATCGACGACAACACGCTGCACGCGATCTATCCGCAGAGCCGACAGACGCCGCAGAAGGTGCGCGTCTTCCTCGACTTCCTCGCCAGGCACCTGCAACCGGATGCGGCACGCGCCGCCTGAACCGGCGAGCGCGCACCGCACCGACCGCGCGCTTCCGCGGATACCGCGACGCGACGCAACATCGCCAGCGTGCCGCGCGCTCCGCTACGCTAGGTGCGACCGGGGCACGCGCACGACTTCCCATGATCACGAGACTGCTGCCTGGACTGCTCGCGGCGCTGTCGCTCGCCGCATGCAGCACCACGCCGGTGCGGCCGCCGGCGCCTGCGCCGACGTCGCTGGCCGCGCGCATCGACGCCTACCTCGCGCAGCCGCGCTTCGCCGCGGCGTCGTGGGGCATCCACGTGGTCTCGCTGGACAGCGGGCGCACGCTGTACGCGCACGGCGCCGACAAGCTGGCCGTGCCCGCATCCAACGCCAAACTGTATACGGCGGCATTGGCGCTGGACGCGCTGGGCGCGGACTACCGCATCGCCACCACGCTGTACGCGACGCGCTCGCCGGGCGCGCACGGCGTGCTGCGCGGCGACCTGCTGCTGGTCGGTCGCGGCGACCCCGGCTTCGGCGCGGCCGACGGCCCGACCGCCGACTGGGCCGAGCGCTTCGCCGAAGCCGTCGCCGCGCGTGGCATCGTCCGCGTGCGCGGCGATCTGCTCGCCGACGCCACCTTCTATCGAGGTCCGGAATTCGGCAGCGGCTGGGAGGCCGGCGACCTGCAGAGCGGCTTCGCCGCGCCGGTGTCGGCGCTGGGCGTCGCCGACAACACCGTGAAGGTGGCGGTCAGGCGCGACGGCACGCGCTGCTGCGCGGTGGCGGTGACGCCCGCGGCGGCCGGCCTCGCCGTGGTCAACCTCACCTCCGCCGCGTCCGACGCCGCGCTTGGGCTGTACCGCGCCCCCGGCACGTCCACGCTGTACGCGCTGGGCAGCCTGCCCGCCGGCGTCGACGCGAGAAACTACACGCTGTCCGCGCCGGATCCCGCGGCATGGGCCGGGAACCTGCTGCGCGAGGCGCTGGCGCGGCGCGGCGTCCGCATCGACGGCGAAGTGCGTACGCTGCGCTGGCCGCAGACGGATCCCGCACTGGCCTCGGCGGACCTGCAGCCGCTCGCCGAAGCCGCCTCGCCGCCGTTGTCCGAACTGGTGCGCCGCGCGCTGAAGGATTCCGACAACCTGTACGCGCAGCACCTGCTGCTGCAGGTGGGTTTGCAGGCCGCGCGCCGCGGCGTCTGCGCCGACCGCGCGCCGCCGCCCGACACCACCGACGGCTGGGGCCTGTGCGTGCTGCGCGCGCTGCTGGCGCGCATCGGCATCGCGCCGGGCGCGGCGACGTTCGAGGAAGGCAGCGGCCTGTCGCGCAAGGATCTGGTCGCGCCGCGCGCTACCACCGCGCTGCTGGCGTGGGTGCGCACGCAGCCGTTCGCGCAGGCGTATCTGGACGCGCTGCCCGTCGCCGGCGTCGACGGCACGCTCGACCACCGCTTCGCCGGCACGCCTGCCGACGGCCGGCTGCAGGCCAAGACCGGCACGCTCGCGCACAGCTACGCGCTGGCCGGCTACGTCACCGACGCGGCCGGCAAACGTCTCGCGTTCGCGCTGATGCTCGATCGCTACGTGCGCCCGACCGATGCGCGGGGCGAACCGACCGGCCCCGCCCCCAGCGCCGACCTGGACGCGATCGCCGCGATGCTGGCCGGGTCCGCCGAAGCGCCGCGGGGCCGTTAGCGCAGCGCGCGGCTGGATCGCCGCGGCGCATGCGGGCTATCGTGGGCATCCCCGCGCCACACCGCCGCCGCCATGAAAATCTCCGCATCCACCGGCAGCGACCTGTTCGCCGCCGCGTCCGCCGCGCCGCGCATCCGCGTCGGCATCGGCGGCTGGACCTTCGCGCCGTGGCGCGCCAATTTCTATCCGGCCGGCCTGCCGCAGCGGCGCGAGCTCGAATACGCCAGCCACCAGCTCACCGCGATCGAGATCAACGGCACCTGGTACGGCGCGCAGAAGCCGGCGACCTACGCAAAGTGGCGCAGCGAGACGCCGGACGGCTTCGTGTTCTCGCTGAAGGCGCCGCGCTACACCACCGAGGCGAAGAAGCTGGCCGGCGTGGGCGGCACCGTCGCCGCCTTCGTGTCCGGCGGGCTGGCCGAACTGGGCGACCGGCTCGGCCCGATCCTGTGGCAGTTCCCGCCGACGCGCCGCTTCGAGCGCGACGACTTCGCCGCGTTCCTCGACCTGCTGCCGCGCGAACTGGACGGCTCCCCGCTGCGCCACGTGCTCGAAGTGCGTCACCCGAGTTTCCTCTGTGACGCCTACCTCGACCTCGCCCGCGCGCATCGCCTGCCCAGCGTGTTCACCGATTCCGACGAATACCCGTCGTTCGCCGATCCGACCGGCGACTTCGTCTACGCGCGCTTGATGCGCAGCCGCGCCGGGGAACCGGCCGGCTACGCGCCGGACGCGCTGGACGCATGGGCCGCGCGTGCGCGGCAGTGGGCCGAAGGCGCGGCGCCGGCCGATCTGCCGTACGTGCAGCCCGCGCCGAAGACGCGGGCGCCGCGCGACGTGTTCGTCTACTTCATCAGCAGCGCCAAGGCGCGCAATCCGGCCGCCGCGCAGGCGCTGCTGGCGCGCCTCGGCGCGTAAGCGCGCCCGGCGACGCGGCGCGTCACGGCGCCAGCCATTCGCGCAGGCGCGCCGCCACCCGCGCGTCGCCGAGCAGGTCCATGTGGCGCATGCCGCGGCCGACCCAGGTCTGCGCCGTCGGGAAGCGCAGATGCCGCGCCGGATCGGCGTGCTCGCCCAGCGCGCTCGGCAGCGGCACCAGGCCATCGCCGAACGTGCGCGCGGCGCGGTCGTCGCGGCGACGCGCGACGACCGCGGCGACTGCGCAGCAGCGCACGTCCGCCGGCAGCGGCAGCGGCGTGCGCGTGTCCGCACCGTCGGCGAAGCGGTCGCACCGCTGCCAGTCGGCATCGAGCAGGTTGCCGTGGCGCAGGTCGGTGATCGCGGCGCTGCGCATGCGCCCGAGCCGCGCCAGCGGCGCCGCGTAGGGCACCCGTCCGAGCAGCGCCTGCAGCCCGTGGCCGCCGCGCTCCAGCCATGCGCCGTGGTGCGGCGTGCCGAGGCAAGCCAGGACGCGCAGCCGCCGCCGCCACGCGTGGCCGTCGCGTTCGCCGACATGGCAGGCGCTGCGCGCGACCAGGCCGCCCATGCTGTGGCCGACGATCGCCAGCGTCTCGAGCGGATGCGGCCACGCCTGCACCAGCGCCTCGAGCAGATGCGCGAAGGCGCGGCCGTTGGTGGAGACATGCAGCCCGCTGTTGTAGTGCAGGTAGAGCGGCGTGTAGCCGTGCGCACGCGCCAGCATCGCGCCGTAGTCGCCGCCGTCGCGCCGCCACTGCAGGTCGCCGAGGCACAGCCCGTGCACCAGCACCGCCACGCGTCCGCCGGCATGCGGCAACGCCGCCGCCAGCGACGCGGCATCGAGCGCGAGCGGCACGCCGTCGTGCCGCAGCGTCATCGGAATCGCCAGCGGGTTGGCGCTCGCCAGCAGGTGGTCGCCAAGCACGCCGTTCAGCGCCGCCTGCAGCGCGGCACGCGCCTCCGACTGCGGCCGTTCGCGCGCCTCCGGCAGCCAGCGCGCGGTGGTCGCCGCCGCCGCGCCGACCGCGCGCGTCACGCCGCGCACGCTGGCGTAGACGAGACCGCTGATGCCGCGCGTGCGCTGCGCCGCCGCTGCGCCGCCGCGGTCCCGCGGCCGCACGATGCCGGCGTGCATGGCCTCGACGATGTCGGTGGCGCCGAGGGTGGCGTCCGCGGCCAGTTGCGCCAGGGCGGCGAAGTCGGCGAGACGGAAGTGAGCGCGGTCGGTGGATGCGATGGACATCGGGGCTGCGCGTGGTCGCTGCGGCGCCGCAGGTCGCTCCAGCGTAGCAGCACGCGCGCCGGTTCGATATCGGGCCCGGCCGCGGCGGCGCCGGATGCGGGTGCTGCGGCTTGACCTGCATGGACACTGCGCGAATGATGCGCGTCACGTGTACAGCCTCGGCAAGGGAGACGCTCATGGCAGTCGTCGATCGCACGACCGATACGGAAGAAGCCGCGCTGTCGCCCTGGTGGATGCGCGCGGTGCTGATCGTGATGGTGGTCGGCTTCGCCGTGCTGCTCGGCGTCACCACCCTCGCCTACCGCAACGCGCCACCGATTCCGGACCGCGTGGTCGATGCGCAGGGCGCCACGCTGTTCACCGGCGACGACATCAGCGCCGGCCAGGCCGTCTTCCTCAAGTACGGCCTGATGGACAACGGCAGCATCTGGGGCCACGGCGCCTACCTCGGCCCCGATTACTCCGCCGAAGCGCTGCACCGCATCGGCCTCGACACCGCCGACGCGCTGGCGCAGCGCCAGTACGGACAGCCGGCCGCCGCGCTGACGCCGATGCAGCAGGCAGCGCTGCAGGGCGAGGTGGCGCTGACGCTCAAGACCAACCGCTACGATGCCGCCACCGGCACGCTCGGCCTGACCGACGCGGAGACCGCCGCCTACCGCCAGCAGATCGGCTACTGGACCGACTACTTCAAGCACCCCGCCGGCAACGGCGGCCTGAAGCCGGACCTGATCAGCGATCCGACCGAGCTGCGCCAGTTCACCGCCTTCGTCACCTGGGCGGCGTGGGCCTCGGTGGCCAACCGGCCGGGCGCCGACTTCTCCTACACCAACAACTTCCCGTACGACCCCAGCGTCGGCAACCGGCCGACCTCGGGCGCGCTGCTGTGGAGCGCGCTCAGCCTGGTGGTGCTGCTGGCCGGTATCGCCGCGGTGCTGCTGGCGTTCGGCAAGTTCGACTACCTCGGCTGGGTCACCCACGGCCACCACGTGCATCCGCAGATGCTGCCCGGCGAGGCCAGCGCCGGACAGCGCGCGCTGGTCAAGTTCTTCGTGGTGGTGGCGCTGCTGTTCCTGGCGCAGACGCTGGTCGGCGGCGCGACCGCGCACTACCGCGCCGAGCCCGGCAGCTTCTACGGCATCCCGCTGGAGAAATTCCTGCCCAGCAACCTGCTGCGCACCTGGCACCTGCAGACCGCGATCTTCTGGATCGCCACCTCCTACGTTGCCGCCGCGCTGTTCCTCGGCCGCTCGCTGCGCAGCGACGAGCCGCGCTGGCTGGCCGGCGCGACGCACCTGCTGTTCGTCGCGTTCGCGGTGGTGATCGCCGGCAGCCTGCTCGGCGAATGGGCCGGCATGTCCGGGCTGCTCGGACGCTGGTGGTTCTGGCTCGGCAACCAGGGCTGGGAATTCCTCGAGCTGGGCCGGATCTGGCAGTACCTGCTGGTGGTCGGCCTGCTGGCCTGGTTCGCGATGCTGTGGTGGCTGGCGCGGCCGCGCACGGTGACGAACCCGAACGCGCGGCCGCTGGCGCGCATGTTCCTGTGGGCGGCGCTGGCGATCCCGGTGTTCTACATCCCCGCGCTGTTCTTCGGCGCCAAGACCAACTACACGGTGGTCGACACCTGGCGCTTCTGGATCATCCACCTGTGGGTGGAGGGCTTCTTCGAGTTCTTCGCCACCACGGTGGTGGCGCTGGTGTTCTTCCAGCTCGGCCTGGCCCACCGCAACACCGCGCTGCGGGTGATCTATCTCGACGCGATTTTGTACTTCCTCGGCGGCCTGGTCGGCACCGGCCACCACTGGTACTTCACCGGCCAGACCCACGTGAACATGGCGCTGTCGGCGCTGGTGTCGGTGCTGGAAGTGGTGCCGCTGACCCTGCTGACGCTGGACGCCTGGGACTTCGTGCGCACCACGCGCGGCCAGTGCAACGAATGCGGCATGAAGGTTTCCATCCCGCACAAATGGTCGTTCTACTTCCTGATGGCGGTGGGCTTCTGGAACTTCGTCGGCGCCGGCATGTTCGGCTTCCTGATCAACCTGCCGATCGTCAGCTACTACGAGGTCGGCACCATCCTCACCCCGAACCACGGCCACGCCGCGCTGATGGGCGTGTTCGGCATGCTGGCGATCGCGCTGCTGGTGCTGGTGCTGCGCCAGACCAGCGACGACGCGCGCTGGCCCGGCATCGAGAAGTACGTCAAGGTGGCGTTCTGGGGCACCAACATCGGCCTGGCGATGATGATCGTGCTGAGCCTGTTCCCCGGCGGCGTGCTGCAGGTGTGGGACGTGGTCCAGCATGGCTACTGGCACGCGCGCAGCCTCGACTACACCGCCACCCGCACCGCGCGGCTGGTCGAGTGGATGCGCCTGCCCGGCGACATCGTGTTCATCGCCTTCGGCGCCGTGCCGCTGGCGATCGCCTCGATCAAGGGCTGGCTTGGCGTGCGCGCGACGCGCACCGCCTGACGCCGCACGGGGCGCGGCCGGGCACCGCCGCCGGCGTGCCCGCCGTCGCCCTGCAGCGCACCGCCCCGCTACTTCGCGCGCGAAGGCAGCTTCAGCTCGCGGCCCGCGACCATGAACACGCCCCTGCCGCGGTGGTGCAGCGTGCGCGGCTGGCGCACCGCCGGGTCGATCCACGCCTTCACCACTTCCAGCACGAAGAAGTTGTAGCGCGCCACCCAGCGCGCGTCGGCCACGCGGCATTCGAGGTTGGCGTAGCACTCGCCGACCAGCGGCGCGTCCACGTTCGCGGCAGCGACCGGCGTCAGCCCGAACCGGGCGAACTTGTCGACGCGGCGCCCGGACACGTTGCCGCAGCCGACCGCCTGCGCCGCGATCTTCGCGGTGGGAATGTTGATCGTGCATGCGCGCGTCGCCCGCAGCGCCTCGAAGCTGAAGTTGCGCGCGCTGACCACGCAGCCGACCAGCGGCGGCTCGAATTCCATCATCGTGTGCCAGGACATCGCCATCACGTTGGTGCGGCCCGCGCGGGCCGTCGCCAGCAGCACGACCGGCCCCGGCTCGAGCAGGCGGTAGACGCGCGACAACGGCAGGGATCGCTTCTTCATCGGCACGCTCCCGCGGCGATGCCCGGTGTCCTCGCGCGGAGCCGCAGCCGGTCGCGCGCGCAGCCTCAATCGCACCACACGATCCGCGGCGTGTGGCGCGCCGTCGCGTCGGGCCAGGCCTGCGGATAGCCGACGACGATCGGCGCAACCGCCACGTGCTCCGCCGACAGGCCGAACTCGTCCTTCGTCGCGGGCAGGTCGAGCCACGGCCGCGCGAATCCGATCCAGCAACTGCCGAGGTTCATCGCGCGCGCCGCGAGCATCAGGTTCTGCGCGGCGAGGCAGCAGTCCTGGTCGGGGCGCACCAGCGCGGCGGGCGCGTCCGATACCGCGGCGTAGACGACGATCAGCGCGGGCGCGCCGTACAGGATGTCGAAATGCGGGTCGTGCAGCATGTCGGTGCGGCGCAGCAGGCCGGGCCCCGTGTCGAGCGACGCGACCAGATGCGCCTTGGCGCGCCGCGCGATGTCGGCGACCCGCTCGCGGCCGAGCGCGACGAGGAAGGTCCACGGCTGCAGGTTCATCGCGCTGGGCGCCTGCACCGCGGCATCGACCAGCACCTGCACGGTCGGGCGATCCAGCGCCTCGTCGGTGAACGCGCGCACCGCCCGGCGCGCGCGGATGGCCTGCAGCACGTCCATCGGCCGTCTCCGTAGGCGATGGCGGCAGCCTAGGTCACGCACACACGCGAACGCTGACGCAGGTCAAACTGATGGCTCCGCGGCGAGGCGACCGCTAAGCTTGGCGCGCGCCCGCCGTCGCCGGCGCAGCGGCCGCCCCACCACGGAATCCCATGCAGACCATCGACTTCGAACTCGACCGCGACCACGTCGAACTGAACCAGTTGCTCAAGCTGGTCGGCCTGTGCGACAGCGGCGGCGCCGGCAAGGCGATCGTCGCCGGCGGCGCGGTGACGGTGGACGGCGCGGCCGAGCTGCGCAAGACCTGCAAGATCCGCGCGGGGCAGACCGTCGAGGTCGACGGCACCACGATTCGCGTGCGCGCGGCGCCGTGACGCGCCGCGGTGCGCGCCCTGCAACGGAACAGACGGCATGATGACCCACGCCCCCGACCCCACCGACGTCGCCGCCGCCTACGACCGCTGGTCGCAGGTCTACGACACCGACGAGAACCGGACCCGCGACCTCGACGCGGCGATGCTGCGCCGCCAGGACTTCGACCTTCGCGGCCGCGACGTGCTGGAGATCGGCTGCGGCACCGGCAAGAACACCGCGTGGCTGGCCGGGCGCGCGCGCAGCGTCGTCGCCGTGGACTTCTCCGCCGGCATGCTGGCGCAGGCGCAGCGGCGCGTCGCCGCGCCGCACGTCCGCTTCGTGCGCCACGACGTGCGCGAACCCTGGCCGCTGGCCGACGCCAGCGTGGACCTGGTGATCGGCAACCTGGTGCTGGAGCACGTCGAGACGCTGGACGACGTGTTCGCGCAGGCATTCCGCGTGCTGCGCGACGGCGGCGAGTGCTACTTCTGCGAGCTGCACCCGTTCCGCCAGATGATGGGCAAGCAGGCGCGCTTCGCCCACCTGGAAACCGGCGAGACGGTGCGCGTCGCCGCCTTCCTGCACGACGTCTCCGACTACGTGAACGCGGCGATCCGTGCCGGCCTGCGCGTCGTCGCCGTGCACGAATGGCGCGACGAGACGCCCGCGTCGGCGGCCGCGATCCCGCGCCTGTTCGCGCTGCGCTGCCGACGCGAGCCGCGCTGAGCCGCGGCGCCGGTGTGCGGGCGCCGGTCAGGCCGCGAGGGCCGCGGCCCTGGTCAGCGCGATCCAGCGCGCGAACGCCGACAGCAGCGCCGCCAGTGCCTTGCGCGTTGCCGCAGCGCTTCCGGCCCGCCCTGCGTCGCCTGCTCGAGATCCCCGTCGAACAGCGGCAGCGCCGGCGCGTCGCCGATTTCGATCGCCATGCCGGCGGGCGCCAGCGCGGCCACGCGGGGCATCTCCTGCGGAAAGCGACTGCACCGGCTGGACCCATCGGTTTCCCCTGCTAGGCTGATGCCCTTGATCGGCGCGGGAGCCTCGCATGCAGACCATCCTCGGTGCCGGCGGCGTGATCGGCCGCGGACTGGCGCGCGAACTGCCCGCGTACGGCACGCGCGTACGCCTCGCCAGCCGGCATCCTGCGGCGGTCAACGCCGACGACGAGTGCGTGCCCACCGACCTGCTGGATCCTGAGCAGGTGGAGCGCGCGGTCGCCGGCAGCCGCGTGGCGTATCTCGTCGCCGGCCTCGCCTACGACGCGCGCGTGTGGGAGGCGCAATGGCCGCGCGTGCTCGGCAACGCCATCGCCGCCTGCGCGCGCCACGGCTGCCGGCTGGTGTTCTTCGACAACGTCTACTGCTACGGCCGCGTCGACGGGCCGATGACCGAAGCGACGCCGATGCGTCCGGTCAGCCGCAAGGGCGAAGTGCGCGCGCGCCTCGCCGATCGCCTGCTGGACGCCGCGGCCTGCGGCGAAGTCGACGCGCTGGTCGCGCGCTCGGCCGACTTCTACGGCCCGGAGGCGACCCACACCTTCGTGCATCCGATGGTGTTCCAGAAGCTGCTGCGCGGCGAACGCGCGGCATGGCTTTGCAACGACGCCGTGCCGCACTCGATGACCTACACGCCGGACGCGGTGCGCGCCACCGCGCTGCTCGGCAACAGCGCCAACGTCTCCGCCCAGGTCTGGCACCTGCCGACCGCCGCCGATCCGCCCGACGGCCGCGCCTTCATCGCCGCGGTTGCCGCCGCTTGCGGCGTCGAGCCGCGCCACTACGTGCTGAAGCCGTGGCTGCTGCGCCTGATCGGGTTGTTCAACCCGCTGGTGCGCGAGTCGATGGAGATGCTGTACCAGAACACGCATCCGTACGTCTTCGACAGCCGCAAGTTCAGCGCCCGCTACTTCGCGCCGACGCCCTACGCCGAAGGCATCCGCGCCACCGTGGCGGCACTGCGCGAGACCACGACGATTCGCTGACACCGAACGACACGTCACCCCACGAGTACGATCGCCGCCATGGCCGAGATCCCGATCCGCTGCACGATGGCCTCCGTGGTCGCGGTGCGCGACGCCGAAGGCGACGCGCAGGTGCTGCTGCTGCACCGCGCCAGCCCCTATCTGCGCGGCGTGTGGAGCTACGCCGCCGGCCACATCGAACCCGACGAACGCGCCTGGCAATGCGCGCTGCGCGAGCTCGCGGAAGAAACCGGGCTGGCGCCGACCGCGCTCTACTCCGCCAACCGCTGCGAGCAGTTCTACGACCCGCGCGAGGAATGCATCGCGGTGGTGCCGGCCTTCGTCGCCTTCGTCGCCGCCGACGCCGCGGTGCGCCTCAATCGCGAGCACGACGCGTTCCGCTGGCTCGGTTTCGAGGAAACGATGCCGCTGCTGCCGTTCGGCGGCCAGCGCGAGCTGTTTGCGCACGTGCGCCGCGAGTTTGTCGAGCGCGCGCCGCAGGAGCGGCTGCGCATCGCACTCGACGGCCGCGCCGATGTGCATTGACTGACCCGCCTGCCCGGAAGCCGGCGGCCGGAACGCCCGCGGCCATCCCGGCGACCACGGAGATCCGCCATGCTTGCGAAGTTGCTCCTGTCCACCGCCCTCGCCGCCGCCCTGTTGCCGGCCGCCGCCGCGCCCGCGCACTACACCGTCGATCCCAACCACACCTATCCCAGCTTCGAGGCCGACCACATGGGCATCTCGTACTGGCGCGGCAAGTTCAACCACACCACCGGCACGGTGACGCTGGACCGGGCCGCGGAGACGGGGTCGGTGAACGTGGCCATCGACCTCGACAGCGTCGACTACGGCCAGGACGAGTTGAACAAGTGGGCGCGCGGCCCGCAGTTCTTCGACACGGCGAAATACCCGCAGGCCACCTATGCAGGCACGCTGGCGGATTTCGTCGCCGGCGCGCCCACGCGGGTGGTGGGCACGCTGACGCTGCACGGCGTGAGCCGGCCGCTCGACCTCGCCATCGGCCGTTTCAAGTGCATCCCGCACCCGCTGTACAAGCGCGAACTGTGCGGCGCCGACGCGCAAGCCACGTTCCGGCGCGACGCGTTCGGGCTGGACGCCGGCAAGGACTACGGCTTCGACATGGACGTCAGGCTGCGCATCCAGGTCGAGGCGTTGAAGGACGACTGAGCGCCGTCGAGCGCAATCCGGGCCGGCCGGACCGCTGCTGCAAGCAACAAGCGCCGCTCGTGCCGGGCCGGCCCCAACCCTGGTCGAGATCGGGAGGACTTATGAACTACGTCGACGGTTTCGTGGCGCCGGTACCGAAGAAGAACCTCGCCGCCTACCGCCGCATGGCGCGGCGCGCCGGCAAGATCTGGCGCGAACACGGCGCGCTGCAATACACCGAGTGCGTCGCCGACGACGTGAAGCCCGGCAAGCTCACGTCGTTCCCGCAGGCGGTCAAGCTGAAGCCGGGCGAAGTCGTGGTGTTCTCGTGGATCGTCTACAAATCGCGCGCCGCGCGCGACCGCGCCAACAGGATGGTGATGGCCGACCCGCGCCTCGCCGACCTGATGGACCCGAAGAAACTGCCCTTCGACGGCAAGCGCATGTTCTGGGGCGGCTTCAAGCCGTTCCTCGAACTTTAGCCGCGCAAGGTCCGCGGGATGCGACCAGCCACGGGCCGGTCGCATCGCCGCGCGATTCAGGCATCGAACAGATGGCGTGCGCTCCGCGTCCGGTGCGGCCTCGCATCATGATTCCCCTTCGCTCAGCGCGGTGCGTGAACTCAGCCGCCCTTCGGCGCAGCTGCGGACGAGCCGCCGACGGGAATGCTCTGCTCGGCTGTGACCGCATGGCCCCCATCGCTGTCGCCCACGATCTTGAAGACGGCATCGTCCTTCGTCGCGGCTCGGTGGGAGGTCAGCGCCTTGTCCATGATGTTCACGCCCGAGAAGACGATGACATCGCCGAGCTTCGGGATGAAGTAGACCGACCGGTCGTCCTCGTCCAGCTCATAGCCCACGGCTTGGGCGCGCTCCTTCAGATAGGGGAAGTAACCCTGGACCGTGGTCAGCTTGGTGTCGTCCCTGACGTAGGGATGCGACACGTCCTTGAGCATGACTTCAATGGCGCGCCGCAGATCTTCGTAGACCGCGCTTCGGAGAATCGCACCTCCATCAGCGGTCCAGCTGTTGGCGCCCGAAAGCGGTCGCGGTTGCCCGGAGGAAGCGATGTAGCGCGTCTCCCAGCTCTGTTTGGCGCCCTTGGCGGTCGCAAGGTCCGCCTTCAACAGCACGTAGGGGCGAGCATCCGTCGCGTTGACGAACGTCAGGATCACGGCGCTGGTCACATCCAGGGTCGGTCCTGCTGCATCGGTCGACTGGGTGAACTTTCCTGAAAACCGGTCGGACGCGAGCAGATCCTTGGTGACCCGTTGCGCCTCACTCGTCAGTGAAATGCGCAACGCATCCTCCACGTTCTTTGTCGCGTCCTTGCCCGCGGAGGAATTGATGGCGCTCTGTACCGCCACGCCAACCACCCCGAACAAAAAGCCGGTGGCCCCGCCCTTCTGGTGGCCGGAAACGACGACCTGGCTGTCGGGAACGCGGTAGACGCCGGCCGGCATGTCCGACCAGGCAGACAACTCGGCCCCCGTGAACCTCACCGCGATGGGTTGCTGTTGTGCCGGCGCCGGCTTGGTCCTGTTGAAGCTGGCGCAACCGCCCAAGCCCATGGTGGCGACGGCAAGTACCGCCAAAGCACGCGTAGCGAAACTCATGTTTCCCCCTTCATCCATGTTGATGCAGCGAAGTCGTTCAACCAGCGACAAAGGAGCAGCTCGGACTGCCCCGCTTGCGATCTTCCGTGCTAGCGCGGGCACACCAACGGTGCGACCGTCGCGTCGAAGGCGAGCCCGGCGCGACTGGTCTTGTCCTCGCGGTAGATGGCCAGGCTGCACTTCTCCGCGCGCACCTCGAAGTCGGCGTAATAAACGACGTTCTCGTAGGCGTCGAAGCTCATGCCGGGCGAGCAGTGGTACGTGACCTGGTAGCCGGACGCGACGTAGGTGTGCCAGAGGCTCACGCGCTGATCGGCCGGCACCTCGACGTAGCCGTCCTTCACCGGCACGCGGTACTGCCCCTTGCTCGTGCACATCCCCAGCGAGCCGCTGGCGATGTTGGGCGAGAGCTTCACCCGCGCGAGCGGCTCGTGCGGTTCCGGCACGTAGGTCGGCAGGCCCACGCACGCCGCGAGCGACGACAGGGCGGCACTGGCCAGCAGCAATCTGAGCGCGCGCCTCACGACTGCTTCTCCTGGCTGTGCAGGAACGAGGCGTAGCGCGCCAACGTGGCGTCGGTCGCAAGATCGCCGGCCTGCTGCGCGTCGTCGAACAGCACGAACACCCAGTCGCCGAGCTTGCCGCCGACGCGGCCGATCGTCGCCACTTCCACCGGCCGGTTGCGGATAGCGTCCGACAGCGCGGAATAGACGCGGAAATACGGCTTGTGCCGCTGCTGGGCCAGCTCGGCGCAGTGGTACATCAGGTAGGCGGTGATCGTCTCGCGGTCGATGTAACCGTTGCCGGCGAACCCCACCTTGAGCAACTCGCCAGGGCCCGGCTCGTCCCAGTAGCCGCCGGTGAAGCCGCGCAGCGGATCCGCGGCGCTGTGGTAACCGGTCGCACATCCCGCAAGCATCAGCGCCATTGCGGCGCCGAGCCACATCCTTGTCGCCTTCATCGATCGCCCCATCCGAAGTGCGCCGCGCATCCGTCACGCACCGAAGCGCCCGGCCCATGCATGGCCGGTGGGCCGGAGCCCGCGGCTGAATTCCCCGCGCCATCATGCACGCGCGGAGCGACAGGTGTCGAGAGGCCCGGCCGTAGCTGCGAGCGGATAGTGCGCTCTGGCCCCTGTTTTGCCGCTCCGCGCACGATGCGACGGCAAGCCGTGCCGCGACCGGACTCGTCGGGCCTGCCCGCGGCCTCAGGCCCCGGAAGTGAACCAGGTCCCGTTTTCGCCGTCCCCGGCTCAAGTTCCGCACGGGAGTGTCGAACAGACCTCCGAAGGCGCGAATCAGGTGGACCGGCCCGCCGCCACCTGCGACGCACCCGGGCACACC